>CBDVAL010000019.1:0-25076 GCA_965371955.1 uncultured bacterium
CACGGATCCTCACCGTCGTACGCGTCCTTCCATGGGATCTCCAGCGGCGGCTCCAGCCGCACCACCTTGCACACGAGCAGGAACATGGGGTTGGTGGCATCCCAGTCGAGGCGCGCCTGGAACGATTCCTCGGTCCAGATGTGCCAGCCGGTGAACGCCTTGAAGTTGGACCCATCCATGATCATGGCCACGTTCACCGCCTGTGCCTTGTAGCGCACGGTGACCCGGGCGCCGTCGCGATCCGACGGTCCGGACAGCAGGCTGTGAAACTCCGGACGGATCTCGGACTCCCTATCGTCTTCACCCGGCAGCAGGAAGAACTCCAGGTCGCGCAGCGGGAAGTGGCCCTGAAAGTCCTGGTGGCTCACACGCTGCAGGAGCAGGCTGTGCTTGCCCTCGCCCATGGCGCGCAGCACCCCGGGGCCGACCTTCAGCCCGGTGCGCAGGTTGGTGACGACTTTCATGGACATGGTGATGCTCCCTCTTCACGCGGGCGTGTTACTTGCTGGTGGCGCCGGCTGGGACGTTGCTGGAAGTCGGCTCCGGCAGGTAGGTGTCCGGGTCTCTCAGCTGCATGCTGGTCTGCATGGGGCAGAACTTCGGCCCGCACATGGAGCAGAACTCCGCCGACTTGAACACGTCATGAGGCAGCGTCTCATCGTGCATGCTGCGCGCCGTCTCCGGGTCCAGCGAGAGCTCGAACTGGCGATCCCAGTCGAAGCTGAAACGCGCCCGGCTGAGCTCGTCATCGCGATCCCGGACGCCGGGCCGTTGGCGCGCAATATCAGCGGCGTGCGCCGCGATCTTGTAGGCGATGACGCCTTGCTTGACGTCTTCGGCATTGGGCAGCCCCAGGTGCTCCTTGGGGGTGACGTAGCACAGGAACGACGCTCCGGCGTAGCCGGCCATGGTGGCACCGATGGCGGACGTGATGTGGTCGTAGCCCGGCGCGATATCCGTCACCAGCGGGCCGAGGACGTAGAACGGCGCGCCGTGGCATACCTTCTGCTGGCGCTTGACGTTGTCGGCGATCTGGTTGAACGGCACGTGCCCGGGGCCCTCGACCATCACCTGCACGTCCTGCTCCCAAGCCTTCAGGGTCAACTCGCCCAATGTGTCGAGCTCGGCGAACTGCGCCTCGTCCGATGCGTCGTGCAGGCAGCCGGGGCGCAGCCCGTCACCCAGGGAGATGGTCACGTCATGCTGGCGGCAGATCTCCAGGACCTCGTCGTAGTGGGTGTAGAGCGGGTTCTCCTCCCGCCGATCCATGCACCACTTGGCCAGGAGGCCGCCGCCGCGGCTGACGATGCCGGTGATGCGACCCCTGGTCTTGGCCAGATGCCCGATGAGGACGCCGCAGTGTAGCGTCATGTAGTCCACGCCCTGCCTCGCCTGGGTCTCGATCTGGTCCAGCAGGTTCTGGGGCGTCAGATCCGCGATGTCATCGAGCTCCGCTACCGCCTGGTAGATCGGCACGGTGCCGATGGGCACCGGGCTGGCCTTCAGGATGGCCTCGCGGATGGCGTTGATATCGCCACCGGTGGACAGGTCCATGCAGGCGTCGGCGCCGTGATGTACTGCCGCGTGCAGTTTCTCCAGCTCGTCGTCGATGTTGGAGGTCACCGCCGAGTTGCCGATGTTGGCGTTGATCTTGGCGTTGACTGCCAGGCCGATGCCCATGGGAACCAGCGCTGTGTGGTGGATGTTTGCCGGGATCACCAGCCTCCCGACCGCCACCTCTTCGCGTATCTTCTCGGCATCGACGTGATCGCGCTCTGCCACGGTGCGCATGGCATCGGTGATCTCACCGCGGCGGGCGTGATGCATCTGGGTGCGGCAATCCGAACGATGGCAACTCGAGCGATTCTCTGAGGTCATATTCGTGCTCCTTCGAGTGCTGATTCTACCGGTTCCCGCACCTCCGCGTCTGCTCTTGCTGCGGTGGGAGTCGAGGGGCCCGGTTCGCCGGGCTGTAGCAGGCGCTCGCGCCGGATGCGAGCCCCCACCGGGGCGCGGCCGTAGATGGCCTGCAGCACGTCCTCCGGGCGCGCCGAACCCCCTGCACCCACGCGCACCGGGATGGTGAGCTGCATGGCATCCTGCTTGAGCTGTACCTCCACCTGACCCACGAAGTCCTTGAGGTCACGCACCCGGGTCTTTCCCTTGACTATCTTCTCCACCAGGCAGGACGTGCGTTCATTGAACGCCGCCACCTGCACCCGGTGCTGTTGCAGGTCCGTGCCCTCGTCTGCGGCCAGCGCCACGCTGTACACGGCACGGTCGAACAGCACGGTGAGTGACGGCGCTGAGCGCGGGAACGGCTCCACGGACAGGAAACGGATGCCGTCGGGCAGATCGCGGTTCACGTCCTGCAGGACGCGCCCTGTGTCCAGGGGCTCCATGCTGTGAAACTCCACCCACTCCTCGGCGCTCTCGATGCCCAGCGCCAGGGCCGGCCCGAAGGCCATGATCGGTTTGGGGTTGAACCCCTGGGACATGAGCACCGGCACCTTTGCGCGGCGCAACGCCCGCTGCAGTGTGCGCATCACATCCAGGTGCGACAGGAAGCGCGGCCGGCCGAGCTTGGTGAAGCGGCAGCGGTAGCGGTGTGCCTTGTCCACACCCACGGGCTCGTCGGCCTCGGGCCGTTGCGTCGGCGGCGGGGTGAGCATCAGTAGTTGACGCTCGCGCTTGCGCTCGGAGTAGATGTGCTTGAGGTCGCATTCCAGCCCGCACGAGTAGCACACCAGCTTCTCGTCCTTGTCGTCGGGAAACTCGAAGCCCTTGTACGGCTTCTCGCATGCCGGGGCGAACTTGTTCTTGAAAGCCTTGAGGTAGTCCTTGATGAGGAATTTCTTCTCCACCAGGGTATCGATGTGGTCCCACGGGAGGTTCGCCTCCACCGGCAACTCCTTGATGAACAGGTCCGGGTCCAATCCCTCGGCCTCGAACGCCTGGTCCCACAGGTCGCGGCGGAAGCACTCGCCCCAGCCGTCAAAGCGTGCGCCCTCGCGCCATGCCCGCTCGATGACGTCCCCGAGCCGTCGATCGCCGCGCGCCAGCACACCCTCGATGATCGACGTGGGCACATGGTGGCGGCTGAGTTTCACGCCACGCGGCAGCCGTGTACGGACATAGCGCTGTTTCTCCTCGAGCACCTCCTCCGAGTCCATGCCCCACCACTGGAACGACGAGAACGGCTTGGGGATGAACGACGACACCGACAGGCTCATCGTGACCCCGCGCCGCTTGCCCTTGTCCCCCTCGTTGCGTGTGCGGCATTGCCTGGCCAGCCGCAGGACGTCCTTGCAGCGCTCCAGGATGCCGTCCAGGTCCTCCCGGGTCTCGGTCGGCAGTCCGCACATGAAGTACAGCTTGATGCGCTCCCAACCGGCGGAGAACGCCGCCGTGGTGGCCTTCTCGAGATCCTCCTGGGTGATGCCCTTGTTGATCACGTCGCGCATGCGCTGGGTGCCGGCCTCGGGGGCGATGGTGAAGCCGCCTCTCCGCACCCGCGCGGTGTCGCGGGTGGTCTTGTCGGTGATGCCGTAGACGCGCAGCGAGCCCAGCGACACCGATGCCTTGCGTGTCTCCAGCGAATCCGCCACCTTCTCCAGAAGGTCGGGAAAGCAGGAGTAGTCCGCCACGGACAGCGCCGACAGCGTGACCTCGTCGTAGCCGGTCTCATCCAGGCTCTTCAGCGTGGTCTCGATGATCTCCTTGGGTGAGCGCTCCCGCACCGGACGGTAGATGATCCCGGCCTGGCAGAAGCGGCACCCCTCGGTGCAGCCGCGGGCGATCTCCATGGAGACGCGGTCATGCACGATCTCCGAGTGCGGCACCAGGATCTTCGAGGGGAACGGATAATCTCCCAGATCCTCGAGCACAGCGCGTTTCACCGGGAACGGCGCCGGCTCCTCACCTGGCGGCGGCTCCGCCGGGCCGGTCACCACCAGATAGTCCTGCTCGGGGTCCAGCTCGGTGCGGTAGAGGCAGGGGACATAGACCCCGGGCAGGTCCGCCAGACGGCGCAGCAAGGCCCTGCGCCCCTGGGGACGGTCCCTGTAGTCGTCACGCAGCTCGACGTAGAGGTCGATGAGTTGCGGGAACGTCTCCTCGCCGTCGCCGATGACGAAGCAATCGAAGAAGTCTGCAATCGGCTCCGGGGCGAAAGCGACGGGCCCCCCGCCCACGATCAGGGGCGAGGCGAAGCTGCGCTGCCCGGTGCGGAACGGGATGCCCGACAGATCCAGCATGGTGAGTATGTTGCTGTAGGTCATCTCGTATTGCAGTGAGAAGCCCACCACGTCGAACTTGCCCATGGGCGTGCGCGTCTCCAGCGACGGTAGCGGCAGCCCGGCCTTGCGCAACTCACGCTCCATGTCCGGCCAGGGGGCGAACACGCGCTCGCAGGCCACGTCCTCGCGCCCATTGAGCAGCGAGTACAGGATGCGCAGCCCCAGGTGGGACATGCCGATCTCGTACACATCTGGAAAGGCGAATGCGACCGTGGCACGCATCCGGGCATGGTCCTTCACCACGGAGTGGGTCTCCCCCCCGAGGTAGCGCGAGGGTTTCTCCACTTTGGGCAGGATCCGGTCCAGGGCGTCCATGACGAGAAACTCCTTGCAAGGCAACGGCTATGGACGGAGGTGCTACCCCGCACGGCGCGTCCGTCTCTGAGCCCGCTTTCAGGCCGTTCCGCGTCCCTTGACAGAGTCAGCAGAATCGGTCATCGTGATCGACAGTAGAGGGAGTAAGTCAGTATGGTTCAGCAACATAACCATGGACCAGGCATCATACTCCCCGGCCAGGGTGTTGTAAAGGGAGGGTGCGAAAGGGTTCCGAGGGGCACCCAAACTACCGCCGACAGTTTGCAAACGGCAGCTCCGGGCACTTGGTCGGGAGAAGAGATCGCCGGCCCTGCGGGGCCGGCTCGGAAATCCGCCGGCTTCTACGAGGGAGGCCGTTGCGGATAACCCCCTCTTCCTTATTCGTAAGGTGCCGGACTTCCGCCGTGCCTCCGGGCACGGCGTTTTTTTTGGTCTCCCGGGGGCCCCGCGCGGAACCTGCAGCGACGGTTTGACCTCTGACAAACCGAACCCGCGACGCTTTCCACTTCCTCGGAGATCACCTGTGAGACGAGTTGTCCTCGCCGGGCTTCTGATGGTTCCAGGCGCCGCTCTCGCTGTCGCCCAGCAGGGGGCTTTTCCGCCTGGCGAAGTGGTGCAGCAGGTGGCGTGCCTGGCGACCCCGGAGTTCACCTATTCCCTCTACCTGCCGGGCAATTACGATACCGCGAAGACCTGGCCGATCCTGTTCATCATGGACCCCCGCGGCCGCGCGCCCATGGCGCTGGAGTTGTTCCGCGACGGCGCGGAGCGGTTGGGCTTCATCCTGGCCAGCTCGTACGACACGCGCAGCGACGTGCCCCGGGATCGCAACATCGAGTCCTTCAAGGCCATGTTGCCGGATACCGAGAAGCGCCTGTCCATCGATACCAGCCGCATCTACCTCAGCGGGTTCTCCGGCACGGCGCGGACCGCGTGGGTGCTGGCATCCGCGCTGCGCGGCCACGTGGTGGGTATCATCGGTATCGGCGGCGGTTTGCCGGCGGCGTTCGACCCGGCACAGGTGCCGGTGGTGTTCTTCGGCGGCGCCGGAAACACCGACTTCAACTACGAAGAGATGCGCGAGCTGGACCGCAGCCTGGACCGGACACCCATCCCGCATCGTTTCGTGGTCTGGGAAGGTCCGCATTCCTGGCCCCCGGCGAAGGTGGCCGCGCAGTCCCTGGAGTGGATGCAGCTGCAGGCGATGAAGTCGGGGCTTCAGCCCAAGAACGAACCCTGGAGCGCGCAGCTCCTGAGCGCGCGCCTGGAGGAGGCGCAATCACTGGAGGAGGAGGGACGTTCGTTCGAAGCTCTCCTGATCTACCGCGCCGTGGAGGAGGACTTTGCCGGGCTGCAGGACGTGGCCGGTGCCGCCGCCCGGGCCCGGGAGCTTGGCCGCTCACGGGAGGTGAAGCGCGCGCGGGCACGACAGAATCGCTTCACCGAGGAGTACACTGCCTATCGCGATCGTTTCTGGAGCTTCGTCGAGACCCTGCGGGCCAGGAAGGAAGTGCGCATGGAGAAACCACCGGCCTTCCTGCGGTTGGAGGCGCTCCTGTCCCGGGCGCGGCAGAAGGAGGATCGTCCGGACGCCGATGCCGCGCAGCGCATCCAGTCCATGGTGTTCGTACAATCGTCGTTCTATTTGCCCACGGAGTTTCTCAAGAGTGAAGAGCCCGGCGCGGCCCTGGCCATGCTGCGCATCGCTGCAGCGATCCATCCCCGACACCCACAGGTCTGCCTGCAGGAGTCACGGACCTACGCGCAGCTGTCACGCAACAAGGAAGCGCTGGAGTCGCTGCGCTGCGCTCTGGAGTCGGGGAGGGTTCCGCCGGATTGGGTGGAGGGTGATGTCTATCTGGCACCGCTGCGCTCCGATCCGGCCTACCGCAAGATTCTCGAAGAGACCGGGGCACCGGTCGGCGGGTAGGGCAGCGGCGCCGTGGCGCTCGCCGCACGATCTCACGCAGTCTTGCACACCCTGCTAGAATAGCCCGCTGCCGCATGGCAGACGCGGGTTCGTGGCAACGGAGGATGGCGTGCCTAGAAGTGGTTGTGGATGGCGTGGGTGCGCGGCAGCCGCGGTCCTGCTCGCACTGGCAGGCTGTGCGAAGCTGCCTCCGGCCAATCTCGATCCCGCTGCACCCTCCGTGTGCTACGAGTGCCTCTGGGTGTACACCGACCCGCTGTACGGCAAGGAGATCCAGCAGGTCTACGAGGGCTACCGCTCCCGGAGCGCCCTGGTCATGGCGGAGGTCAGTTACCTGCTGGCGCGCATGCACCAGGACCCGGAGCGCGTGTGCGATGCCCTACGCGCCTTTCACCGCCGGCGCCGCGCCGGTGGCAACTTGCAGCGGCTGTACGTGGCGGAGACGCTGGCATTCACCGTTCCTGAGTGCGGGCTGGACCCCGCACCGTACTTCCAGCGCGCCGCGACCCTGGCCGAGCGTGCCGGCCAGCACTGGAAGGCCGGTGTGTACCGGGAGGTGGCCGAGGGCCGGTTCGAGCCCACATTCGGCACGGCCGACATCGGCACCAACCTGATCGTACCCGAGGGCACAGTGGCCTTCGTCCTGGGGGAGAGCTTCATCCGCGTGCCGCCGGGAACCAGGGTCGGCGTGCAGATGGAACGCACGGTGCGCGACTGGTTGTCCTACCAGATGGAGTATGACTTCTCTCCGGTGGTGGAGTCGCAGCAGGAGCTCCTCTGGTATCATGAGGGTGCCCGGTTGAAGAACCTCCTGGAGGCAGCGCCGCTGCAGGTCGTCCCCCTGCCGGGCGCGTTGATGGCACGCAAGGACGGCGAGTGGTTCGCGCCGGATGAACTGGGCGTGTTTCGCTTCGGTGTGCTCCCCGACAAGGTGCAATACCCCACGACCCGGGCCTGGGGCGACCTGGCGCTGATGGTGGACACGCACGGCATCTCGGCCCTGGTGGAGTCGGCGGTCCGGGAGGATGCACAGCTGGTGGTGGGCTGCGGCGACCATTCGCACAAGGTCCGCGCGGCTTATCACCTGGCCACCCTGGGCAAGGATGTGTACTTCCCGTGCGACCGCTACGTGGGCGAGTTGCTCGGACACGATGCCGAGGGGGTGTTGATCGGATCGGCGCCGGTGCGGCCGGATGGCGACGCCGCTCTCATCGGCGATCGGCCGGTGCTGTTCCGCACCGACGACATCCTTGTGGTGGAAGACTCATCAGCACGCGGCCGCTACCAGTATTATGATGCACCGGCGCGCTACTTCCGGCGGCTATCCGAGCTGCTGGAACTGCGCGTCGACTGGGTGGAGGTGGATGGCCCCGGCGAGAGTTACCGCGTGGTGCAGAGGGCCGAGGAACTGGGTGCCTCGGTCATCGCCGTGCGCGTCGAGACCGAGGAGGACCACGGTCCGGTGGCGGAGTGGCTGGCAGGCTCGCCTGATCGCCGTGCGGTGCTGTTTCACACCGCCCCCTATCCCGCGGGTTACCGTTTGTTCGAGGAGTATCCGGGCCAGACCACGTTCGGAGATCCAAGGCCGCGCTTCCTCAGCGCTGCGGAGCTGGAGCGGACGGCATCGGGCAGGCCATGAGCCTGGAGATGAAGGGTGAGTGCCAGCAGTGCGCCGCCGGCCTTTCGCCGCAGGGTGAAGCGTTCGTCTGCAGCTACGAATGTACCTTCTGTCCGAGTTGCTACGCGGAGTTGAAGGCCGTCTGTCCCAACTGCGGCGGTGAGTTGCTGGCCAGGCCGCGGCGCCGGAGCTAGAGAGGTCATGCGAGACAACGCTTCTATCAGAAAGGATGCTGCCGTGAAGATCAGTATCGAATACTGCGACCAGTGAAACTATCTACCTCAGGCCACCAGTCTGGCGGCCGCCATCAAGAAGCAGACACAGGTGGACCCGGAATTCATCAAGGGGAGAGGGGGGGTCTTCGACGTTCGGTTGGATGGCGAGCTCATCTACTCCAAGCATGAGACCGGCCGCTTCCCGGAGGATGCAGAGGTGCTGCAGGCCCTGAAGTAGCCGGAGGAGCGTCTAGCCGAGGTCCAGCGCCTTGTCGATGGCCGCGTCAAGGTCATCGTCGGTCTCGGCCGTCTGCGAAGCTGCGCTGCTTCCTGTCCGTCCGGCGGCGGCAACGGCTGCGGCCGGTTTGCCGAACACCGACGCCAGGGAGTTGAGCACCTCCGAGGCCTCGTCGCTCTTGTCGCGCTGCTGCTGTAGTTCCATCTGCAGGCCGGCGAACCCCCGGGCCAGGATATCGATCTCCTTCTTCAGCAGATGTTGCTGAGCCTCGAATTGTTTCCCCAGTTCCTCCCGGGCGGTGTCCAGCGCGCTGGCCGTGGCCTCCATCTGCTGGTCCAGTTGCTGGCGCAACTCGTTGGCGGTCTGCTCGGCGTGCTCCATCATGGCGGCCACCGTCTCTTCGCGCCGCCCGCTGCGCTCGTCCTCCAAGTTGTGGCGGAACTCCTCGAGCTGGCCGGAGAAGCTCTCCTTCAACTCGTCGAGGGTGTTCGACGCGGTCCAGTGGTTACGCTGTAGCTCTTGCTTGAGCTCGGTCGTAGCCTCCGCTGCGCGATCCTCGAGGACGGAAAAGGCCTTCTTGAGCTGCTCTTCCTGCTCCTTTGCCAGCGCACAGCGGAACTCGTCCATTCTCCCGGAGATGTCGTCGCGCGCCTCCTGGAGGGCACCGGCGGTCGCCTCCTTCTGGCTCTCCAGCTCTCGCCTGAGGTCGCTGCCGGATTGGCGTGCCTGTTCCTTCAGCTCGCCCACGGTCTTATCACGGCGCTCGTCCATTTCCTCGAGGATGCCGCGGCGAAGCACGTCCATGCGCTCCACCGTGCTGTCCTTCATCTCTTCCAGCGCGCCGGCTGCTTCCTTCTTGGCTTCGCGGATCTGCTCCCCGATGTCATCGGCTACCGTCTTGCGCAACTCCTCGAGCTGCGACGCCACACTTTCCTTCAATTCCTCGCCCACGCCGGCCATGCGCTCCTGGCCTTGCTGGGCCTGCTGCCGCAACTGCTCCATCTGAGCGGATGCGCTTTGCTTCAACTCCTCCAACGCAGCGGCGCTCTGCCCCTCCAGGGCCTCCAGGCGCCCCGTCAGTGTCGAGCCCAGCTTCTTGAGCGAGGAACGAACGGATCTCAGTTCGTCATCGAGGGCTCCTCTTGCGATGCTGCTCAGCGCCTCGAGGAGTTTGGCTCCCGACTTCTGCCCGTTGTGCTTCTCTCCGCTCATTGCCGGCCTGTCCTTTCGCAGAGTGCACGGTGAGGCCCGCACACTTCCAAACGAAGCAAAGTTAGGCCGGGGTCGGGAGAGAGTCAAACGCCGGTTGAGAAATGCCCACCGGACGGGATTGTACGCGAGGGGCGCACATCATGGTACTGTCGGGTGCTGTGGCATGGTGTACAGATTCGCCACACACGAGGAGAGCACCGTCGCAGAGCCGGGGCCCATTTCGGCGCGTCATCTTCGCTGCGCGCCGCCCTGTGGCATTGGTATAAAGTGGCGGGCGACCGGTTCTCGCGCGCCGACACGGAGTATTCGACCGCATGAGTTCATCACGAAGCAGTGCACCGCCGCTGGAGCCGGGAGCTGAGGAGCTGCAGCAGCTCATCGAGATGTGCTCCCGGTTCATAATCGATCACCTGGTATCCTTAGCCGACCAGCCGTCCTGGGATCTCGAGGGCAGCGCCCGGCTGGTACGCGCCTTCCAGGAGCCGGCTCCGGAGGAGGGCAAGGCGCTGCAGGAGATCCTGCAACGTCTCGGACCGGCGGTGACCAAGTCGTTCAACACCGCCGGCCCGGGCTACCTGGCGTTCATCCCGGGTGGCGGGATTCCTTCGGCGGCCATGGCCGATTTCGTGGCGTGCGCAGCCAACCGCTACACCGGCGTGGCCGCGGCCGCTCCGGTCCTCTCCCAGATCGAGTCCACCACCGTGGACTGGATGGCGGCCATGATGGGCCTTCCCCCCTCCGCCGGGGGTTTCCTCACCTCCGGCGGCTCCCTGTCGAACCTGAGCGCCGTGGTTACCGCCCGGGCCGCACGGCTACCGGAGAATTTCCTCGACGGGACGCTGTATGTCTCGGCGGAAACCCATCTGTGCGTGGCGAAGGCGGCACGCATTGCCGGCTTCCCGGCAGACAGCGTGCGCGAGGTGCCGGTGGATGCACGCTACAGAATGATCCCGTCGGCCCTGGAGGACATGATCCGGGCCGACGCAGACCGGGGCAAGCAACCCTTCCTGGTGGTTCCCAGCGTGGGAACCACCAATACCGGCGCGGTGGACCCGCTACCCGAGATTCTCGATGTGGCGCGCCGTCACGAGATGTGGGTTCACGCCGATGCCGCCTATGGCGGGTTCTTCCGCCTGGTTCCCGGAGGCGATGCCCTCATGCCGCGCATCGGCGAGTGCGACTCCATCACGCTGGACCCGCACAAGGGCCTGTTCCTGCCGTACGGGACCGGTTGCCTGCTGGTGCGCGAGCCGGCGATGCTGCGCAAGGCACACCTGGGCGCAGCGGCGTACATGCAGGACGTGGCCGCTCCCCATGGGCAGATCAGCCAGAACGAGATCTCGCCGGAACTCTCCAAGGACTTCCGCGGGCTGCGCGTGTGGCTGCCGGTGATGCTCCACGGCCTGGCGACGTTTCGCGAGCACTTGCAGGAGAAGCTGGAACTGGCGCGCTGGGCCTACAACGAGATCAAGGACCTACCCTTCCTGGAGATGCTGGACGAGCCGCAACTCTCCGTGGTGGCCTTCGCCGGACGGCCGCCGCATGGAGATGGAGACCAGTTCGGCAAAGAGCTGCTGACCCGCGTCAATGCACGTCGGCGGGTCTTCCTATCCAGCACCGTGATGGATGGGCGCTACATCCTGCGGATCTGCATCCTGAACTTCCGGACCCACCGCGACCGCGTCGAGGAGGCAGTCACCGCCCTCCGTGAGGAGGGTGAACGTTTGATCGGGGTCGGAGCTTAAAGTTAGGTGATTGTATAGGATCTGCCACCAGAATAGGCTGGTGGCATGCCGTCGGATGGTGCGGAGACGGCGACGGGTCAATCGGGGGCGCTGTCAAGCCGTTGTTCGGGACTTTTTGGGGGCCCCCGGTCTTCGCCCGTGAACGGCGCCGGAACCGACTGCGGGTTGCGATGCTCCTCCGGCACCTTGGAGAGGACGGACAGCATCAGGCGCGCGTCCTCGTTGTCCGGCTCGAGAGCCAGGACCTTGCGCAACTCCGGCAGCGCTAGCTCCCATGGACCCTCGGTCCAGTAGGCCTGCGCCAGCCGGAAATGGCTCTCGGCGTCTCCCGTCACGTCGTAGACGAAGATGGAATTGCCGATCTTGGCCGCCGGCTCGCGCAACCGCAGCCAATCATACAGGGCGCGGTCCTTGAAATGGACGCCCTGGAGGTTGTAGACGCTGATGGCGAACAACTCCGGCTCGGTCCCCGCCGGCAGCACGTCGATATCCGGCCGCGCGAGGAAGCCGTAGCTGGGGGCGTACTGAGAGCGAATGCCGTAGACCTCCGGTTTCACGTTGCCGAAGTAGGACAGGTAGATCATGGGGATCCCCTCGTCCTTCAGGTAGCGCGACAGTCCTCGCAGGTCCTGGCCCCAGTCGACATTGGAATCGCCCAGATAGCGGTAGCCGTAGCCGGAGCCGCCCTTCCAGATCGAATCCGGGAATCCCGCCGTCTCGTTGAAATACGCCAGATGGTGCGGTGCCGCCCGGGCGCTGGACAGCACGGTGAGCAGCAGCGGGATGCCGAGGAGCAGGGCACGTTTCCTCCAGGGCACCGTCACCAGTCGGGAGGCGGCGACGAACAGGAACGGGTAGATGGGCAGGATGTGACGCACGCCGATGTTGATGCGGCCGTAGGAGGCAGCCCCCATCAACAGCGCCGGCGTGAGCAGCAGGAAGATCACGTCACGCCGGGTCAGGGGCGTACCCCGGCGGAACCACACCAGTCCCGACAGGATCAGCGCCAGGCTGCCCAGCGGGGTCTTGATCAGGAAGGCGATGATGAAGTAGCTCCACCATCCGTCGCTGGAGTACTGCTCGAGCAAGAACGCCGGATGGCCGAGCCCCTGATGGGCCAGGACCGTGCGGGCTCCCGAGACCCAGGAGGTGAAGTCCGAGAACAGGTAGGCGCATGGGATGGCCAGGATGGCCAGCGCCACCATCACCAGCCAGGCCATGCCGCTCTCCTGCAAGCGCGAGCGCAGGCCGTCCGCTGCGCGTTGCCTGCGGCCCAGCGGCAGCGAGTCGCCGCACCACAGCACGCCGGCGATCACCGCCGCCATGGTCAACGGCAACATCATGGCGGAGAACTTGGTCACCAGCGCCAGTCCCATGGCCACGCCTGCCCCCAGGAGTGTCCAGCGTGATGGCGAACGCACGTGCTCCCAGGTGAGATACACGGTGAGGAACACGAAGAGTGTGATGCCGAGATCCGTGGTGACCAGACAGGCATTGGCCACGAAGTTGGGCTCGAAGGCCGCCAGCGCCATGGCAAGCAGGCCGGCCCATGGGCCCCACAGCCGGTAGGCCCACCACCCCACCAGCGCCACCAGCACCATGCCCAGCAGCAGGTTCGGCAGCCGCGCCACCAGCAGGATGGAGTCGCCCGGGACGGGGGAGTCGTAGAGGAAATGCTGCCCGAGGAACCACTGCTCGGGCATCTCCCAGAGTCTCGGGTCGGGCTGGAAGGGCAGACCGTGCCGGAGATAGACCGCCAGAGCGGCCAGTTCCTTGATGAACGGCGGGTGCTCCGGGTTGAGGCGGAAGTCGCGCGTGGCCAGGTAGGAGTAGCCGGCCACCAGGTGCACCGCCTCGTCGCTGGTCTGGGAGTTGGCGGCCAGGAAAGCCAGGCCCTGGGCCAGGAATGCGAGCAGCAGCAGCAAAGCGACGAACAGGAACCGCCTGCTGCTGCGCCTGGAGGTCACCTTATGCCATCCCCACCACGTATGCGATCCACGCTGGGTCTGCATGGCCCTTCACCACGCGGCGGAAGTTCCCGTTACCCTCGTCGGTGTCCGTGTCGGTGCTCTCCCACAGAATATGCACGTCCCGGAAGCCTGCCGCCTTCATCAGCTCCTGCAACTCGGGGAGGGACCACAGCCGCCAGTCGTAGACAAACGCGTTGCGCATGCGCGTGCCGTCGGGGAACTTGTAGTGAATCTTGCACAGGATGCGGTTGTTCACCGGGTCGAAGCGATCCTGGTCCCACACGTAGGTGAAGCCGTTGTGTCTGGTCTCCTCCTCCTGCACCGTCTGCGACTCAGGTCCGCCGTAGACGTCGGCCAGGAACACGCCGCCCTTGGCCAGGCTCTTGCGGGCATTCTTCATGTAGGCCAGCAGGTCCGGCCGGGTCTTGAACACCCAGTAGCTGAAGTTGAGGGCGGCGATGAGCTGCACTCGTGGGCGGGAAACGTGGAGGACGTTCTTGCGCACCAGCGTGACCCGCTCGCGCTGGTCGTCGGTGAGCTCGGACAGATGGTTGCCGCGCGCCCAGCGCAGCGTGGGGCCGTCCAGGTCCACGCCCAGGGCGGTGTTTTCTCTGTGCAGCTTGACGAACTCGCAGCTCAGCTTGGCGGTGCCGCAGAAGTCCTCGCGGAACTTGCGCAGCGGCTTGCCGGTCAGGCTCTTGTAGCGGCGTGAGAAGAAGCGCACGTCCTCCTCGGGCGACTGCACGCTCTCCTGGTAGAGGACGTGTTTGTCGGCGGTGCGCGCGGTCCACTTGCGTCGTCGTGCCATGCGGTATGCTCCGTTGCTGCGGGAAGATCGGACTTCAAGCGTCAGCTGTGGCGCTTCTCCAGCGCCTTGATCTTGTCCAGCCGGCGAATGTAGCGCTTCTCACGCTGGAACTCCGCCGCCGCGAACGTGCGCACCACCTCCTCGATGGTGCAGGGTCCGATGACGCGCGCACCCAGGCAGAGGACGTTGATGTCGTCGTGCTCCACGCCCTGATGCGCCGAGTAGGTGTCGTGGCAGACCGCGGCGCGGATGCCGGGCAGCTTGTTGGCCGCCACTGCGGCGCCCAGGCCGCTGCCGCACAGGACGACCGCACGCTGCGCGCGGCCGTCGAGGATGGCCTCGCCGGCGGCGGCAGCGTAGTCGGGATAGTCCACCGGGTCCGTGGAGCGGGTTCCGAGGTCCACCACCTTGTGCCCCAGAGACTCCAGCAGGCCGACCACCTGATCCTTGGCCGGGAACCCCGCGTGATCACACGCTACGGCGTAGTCCATGGCTATCAGTCTTCCGACGGCTGCGAGCCTTTCACCCGGTTGAGGACCTGCAGGGCCCGGCGGGCGATGAGTTCGGCATCGAAGCCGAACTTCTCCATATTGACGGAACCGGGCGAGGAGGCGCCGAACGTCTCGATGCCCGCGATGTAGCCCTCACGGCCCACCCAGCGCTCCCAGCCGAACGGGCTGGCTGCCTCCACCACGATGCGCGCGCGCACCGACGGCGGCAGGACCTCATCGCGGTACGATTTCTCCTGCTCCTCGAAGATCTCCCACGAAGGCATGGACACCACACGCGTGGGCGTGCCGTCCACTTCCAGTCGGCTGCGCGCCTCCATGGCCACCTGCACTTCGGAGCCGCTGGCGATGAAGAGGACCTCCGGGTCGCCCAGGTCGGCGTCCTTGAGGATGTAGGCGCCGCGCTCCACGCCGGCGGCATCGCTCACCTCGTCGCGATCCAGCGTCGGAACGTTCTGGCGCGTGAGGATGAGCGCCACCGGACCCTCGGCGTTCAAGGCGGCGATCCATGCGTGTCGCGCCTCGTTGGCGTCGGCGGGCCTGATCACCGTCATGTTGGGCATGGCTCGCAGGCTGGCCAGATGCTCGATGGGCTGGTGCGTGGGGCCGTCCTCGCCCAGGCCGATGCTGTCATGGGTGAACACGAACAGCGTCTTCTGCTCCATGAGCGCGGCGAGCCGCATGGCCGGGCGCATGTAGTCGCTGAAGATCAGGAACGTCGCGCCGAAGGGGATCACGCCACCGTGCAGTGACATGCCGGAGCAGATGGCCGCCATGGCGTGCTCGCGTACGCCGAAGTGGATGTTCTGCGGGAAACCCTTGCCGTCGTCCTTGCCGAACGTGCCCTTCTTGTTGTGCAGCGTTTTGGTGGACGGCGCCAGGTCCGCCGAGCCGCCGACGATGTTCGGGATGCGGTCCATGAGGGACAGGAGCACCTTGCCTGCCGAGACCCGGGTGGCCACGCCCTCGGGCGAGGTCTCGAACTGCGGCAAGCCGCGGTCCCAGCCCTCCGGCAGCTCGCCGGCCAGGCAGCGCTCCAGCTCGGCCGCTTGTTCGGGGAACGCCTCGGCGAACGCCGCGCGTTTCGCTTCCCATGGCTCCTGCAGTTGCTTGCCGTTTTCCTGCGCCTGGCGGCAGTGCGCCAGCGTGTCCGACGGCACCCGAAAGGTCTCGTCCTTGGGCCAGCCCATGACCTCCTTGGTGGCCGCTATCTCCTCGTCGCCCAGTGGGGCGCCGTGGGCCGCCGCGGTGTCCACCGCGTTCGGCGCCGGGTGCGCGATGTGCGAGCGCACACGGATCAGCGACGGACGCGGGTCGTTCTGCGCCGCCTCGATGGCGGCGGACAGCGCCGCCAGGTCCTCGGCGTCCTCCACCGCCTGGGTGTGCCAGCCGTAGGCATCGAAGCGGGCGGTCGCGTTCTCGTTGATGGCCAGCTCGGTGGGCCCCTCGATGGTGATGTGGTTATCGTCGAAGAAGTAGATGAGCCGGCCCAGCTTCAGGTGTCCGGCCAGCGAGGCCGCCTCGTGGCTGACCCCCTCCATGAGATCGCCGTCGGAGCAGATGGCGTAGATGCGATGGTCGAACAGCTCGTGGCCCGGCTGATGGAAGCGCTGCGCGAGGTGCTCGGCGGCCAGCGCCATCCCCACGCCGTTGGCGAATCCCTGGCCCAGGGGACCGGTGGTCGCCTCCACGCCCGGCGTGAGCCCGACCTCCGGGTGGCCGGGGGTCTTGCTGTTCCACTGCCGGAAGTTCTGCAGGTCCTCCAGCGTGATGTCGTAGCCCGTGAGAAACAGCATGGAATATTGCAGCATGCACGCGTGTCCCGCCGACAGGAGGAAGCGATCGCGTCCTGCCCAGGCCGGGTCCGCCGGGTTGTGGCGCAGGAAGCGCGTGTAGAGCAGGTAGCTCAGCGGTGCCAGCGCCATGGCGGTGCCGGGGTGGCCGGAGTTGGCCTTCTGGACCGCATCCATGGCCAGGGCGCGCACGGTGTCGATGCTCAGGGTGTCAATCTGGGAAGGTGCTTCGGACATGGAGGTGTCGCCTTCCTTCTCGAAAAGCCCCTGTTTCGGGGGAATCTCAGGACCCGCCGGGCCCCGATAGGGTGCCTGAAGTAGGTTCACGGGGAACGGATTGAGCCTACAAACTAGACGACATAAGCCCCGCTGTCAATCCAATTGTTAATGATGATAGATCACGAGCCCGGGACCGCGTCCTGCGGGTCGCGTTGCAGCATGGGGGCGTAGAACCCCAGCAACTCGCGCTGCCACCAGACCCCTTCCGCCTTGCGGGTGGCCGGGTCGGCGAACTTGTAGTCGTAGATCATGGCGCGCAGGTAGCGCGGAGGCGCGTCGGGGAATGGGTTCTCGTCCAGCAATCCCAGCACCGTCGGCGAGCCCGCCATGATCTGCCGCATGCAGTGGATGAGCCATGGGTTGCGGCGATAGTCGCCCAGGGCGGCAAACCACATCTGCCAGTCCAGCCGCGGCATGTGCGGTTGCACGAAGCCGGGCCGGCGGCTCGGGTCGCCCGGCTTCCAGCGGAACTCGTACGGCACCCAGGTCTGCCGGTCGTTGCTGCCCTCCAGGATGATCTCCCTGCGGCTGGTGGTCATGCCGGCGAACAGTCCGTAGTTGTTCACGCTGCGGTACGGACGGATCCACGAGCGCACCTTGAGCATGGGTTCGGGCAGCACATCACGGCCGAAGAACCGCCCGACCATCCCCGACAGACTGAGCAGGAACAGGGACGCCGCCACGGTGCCGGCCACCCAGCGACGGATGTTCCCGGGGCGGCGCGGCCCCTCGGCGGCTTGCCCGCGCCAGCGGGACGGTATGAAGCGCCGTAGGGCCGTGTCGTCCAGCACCAACAGACACAGGACCAGCGTGTTCAGGTTGAAGAAGCCGTAGTTTCCCGTGGCGAGGATGCCCAGCTGCAGGGCCACCAGCGGGACGAACGACGCAACTCGCAGGCGGCGGGGGAGGAAGAGAAGGAACGGCACCGCCAGTTCGATGGCGAACATGATCACCACCGAGCTGCGCTGCAGGAACCCGGGAAGCTGGTGGACGTACCATCCGACCCAGGTGGGTAGACAGGTGGTCCAGTAGTGGTATTCCAGCGCCGTCAGTCCCCACCAGGTCTCGTCGTTGCCCCACAGCTTCACCAGCCCCGAGGCGAACATCAGCTTGAACAGCAGCCAGCGCAGAAGGAACAGGAAGGTGCCCGACGGTGGACGCTCTCTCTTCAGTCCGGGAAGAAGCGCCCCTGGAGCGAAGAGGATGGCCAGGAAGCCGGTCTCCAGGAGCAAGGTGTCCCACTGGAACGACAGGAACACTTGGCCCATCAGGGTCAGTGAGAGATAGAGCGCCCACAGGCCCAGCAGGCAGATCCGCGGAGCCACGCCGACGAGCAGCAGCAACGCCAGCAGCGCGCCGCCTCCGCAAAGAAGATGCAGGGCAACGTCCCCGGCGCCGAACCAGGCCAGCGTGGGAAGTACGTGGTAGCTGCGCGAGCCCACCTGATCGTGCACGGCCTCCAGGTATTGTGCCGCCGGCAGGATGCCCTGGCTGCCGATGAGGCCGTGCACCTGCACCCACAGCGACAGGAACGCCACCAGGTAGACCAGCGCCAGCCCGCGCAGGAACAGCCAGCGTGTGAGCTGGTACTTCGGACGCTCCACGTGGCGACCCCACAGCAGGCGGGTGAGGAACGAGCCGACACGCCGGTTGCCGGCCACCACGCGGTAGAACAGCTCGGCCGCCGGGGCGAAGCCGGGGAGGTGGCGGTAGCACCAGTAGGTCGCGCTCCTGCCGTTGCCCTGCGCGAGGCTGCGCAGCACCGCCTCGGCGCCGCGAAACACGCCACCGTCCGGCTCCACCAGCACCACCGAGCGGGTGAAGTCCTCCGGTGGGATCTCCGGGAAGCGCTCGGCGACTTCCTCCGATGGGGCGTAATCCACCGCATCGCCGGTGGCTTCTTGCCAGCGGACGATCCAGCGACGGCAAAAGTGGCAATCGCCGTCGAAGATCAACAGGGGCTTGACGGGAGGTTCCAAGTTGACGCCGCCAGGATCCGAGGGAGACACTTCCGGTCCATGGGACGCCGGGCCGCTCACGCGGCGTCCTCTGGGGACATTCTCCTATTTTCTGGCCTGGAAATCGAGGCGCGCCATTGGCGACCAGCGTGCGGGGTAGGTCAGGCGGCCGTTGGTGGCCGGAGCTTCTGCCGCTAGAATACCCCGGCCCCGGCAATGTCCGCGGGCGGGGATCCCATGTCCGATCCACGAGTCGTCTCACGACTGCAGCTCTTGTTGACCGCGGCGCTGTTCTCCACCGGAGGTGCGGCCATCAAGGCCACGTCCCTGACCGGCTGGCAGGTGGCGTCGTTCCGCTCGGGCGTGGCGGCGCTGACGTTGCTGGTCCTGGTCCCGGCGGCCAGGCGGCGCTGGAACCTGCGGGTGGTGGCCGTGGGGGCGGTGTACGCCGTCACGATGATCCTGTTCGTCCTGGCCAACAAGCTCACCACCGCCGCCAACGCCATCTTCCTGCAGTCCGCCGCGCCGCTGTTCACCTTGATGCTAGGCCCGTGGCTCCTGAAGGAGCGGGTTCGGCAGCGCGACGTGGTCTTCATGCTGGTTCTCGCCGTGGGTCTGGTGTTGTTCTTCACCGGAGGGGACCAGCCCAGCGCCACCGCACCGGATCCCATGGCCGGCAACCTGCTGGGTGCCGCCACCGCGGTCTTCTGGGCCCTGACCATGGTGGGCCTGCGCGGTCTGGGCAAGAGAGAGGATTCCGCCGGTGCGACCGCCGCCACGGCGGTGGTGGCCGGCAATGCCATGGCGTTTCTCGCCTGCCTTCCCATGGCGCTGCCCCTGGGGCCCACCGAGGGCGGGGACTGGCTGATCATCGCTTTCCTCGGCGTCATCCAGATCGGTCTGGCATACGCCCTGCTCACCCGGGCCATTCGCCATGTTCCGGCCCTGGAGGCGTCGCTGCTGCTTCAGGTGGAGCCCGTGCTCAGTCCCCTGTGGGCGTGGTTGTTCCATGCGGAGCTGCCCACCGGCTGGTCGCTCATGGCGTGCGTCCTCATTCTGCTGGCCACCGTTGTCAAGACATGGTTCGATGCACGCCGGCCACTGCAGGTTTAGGAATTGGGGTCGGAGCCAAACCTTATACCCCGCGGGAGTGCTAGAATCGGGGCGAAATCGCCAAGGGATGACTTGCGGGGGCCTCCCCCCAGCCCCGCTCTTCCTTGCCGCCGGTACGCGGCCGCTCCAGGAGCAACGCCACATGTCCAGCGAATTCAAGAACGAGCCCTTCACCGATTTCAGCGATCCCGCGAACCGTCAGGCGCAGGCCGAGGCCCTGAAGACGGTGGAGGCCTCCTTCGGCGCCACCTATCCGCTGATCCTCGCCGGCACGGAAGTCACGGTGGACGAGACCTTCGAGTCCATCAACCCGTCGCGCAAGGAGCAAGTGGTAGGCCGCTTCCAGTCGGCCACCGTGAAGGAAGTGGACGCCGCCATCAACGCGGCCGAGGATGCCTTCCCGGCTTGGAGTCGCAAGACGGCGCAGGAACGCGCTGAGATCTTGTTCAAGGGTGCCAGGCTGATGCGCGAGCGCCGCTTTCTTCTCAACGCCTGGATGATTCTCGAGGAGGGCAAGAGCTGGGCGGAGGCCGATGTCGACACGGCAGAGGCCATCGACTTTCTGGACTACTACGGCCAGGAGGCGTTGCGTTACGCTGAGGAGCAGCCGCTGACGCCCTACCCCGGCGAGAAGAATCGCATGGTCTATATTCCTCTGGGCGTGGGGGCGATCATACCGCCGTGGAATTTTCCGCTGGCCATTCTGGCGGGCATGACCACCGCTGCCATGGTTGCCGGCAACACCGTGGTGCTGAAACCCTCCAGTGACGCGCCGGGCATCGGCTTCCAGTTCATGAAGCTGATGCAGGATGCCGGCATGCCGTCCGGAGTGGTGAACTACCTCACCGGCAGTGGCAGCCGCATCGGCGATGCGCTCACGTCGCATCCCAAGGTGCGCTTCATCACCTTCACCGGCTCCAAGGAGGTGGGGCTGCGCATCAACGAGCTGGCCGCCAAGGCCGCGCCGGGGCAGATCTGGATCAAGCGCGTCATCTGCGAGATGGGCGGCAAGGACTTCATCATCGTGGACAAGGACGCCGACCTGGATGCCGCCGCCAGGTCCGTGGTGAGCTCGGCCTTCGGCTTCCAGGGCCAGAAGTGCTCCGCTTGCTCGCGGGCCATCATCCACCAGGACGTCTATGACGACATGGTGGGCCGGATCCGCGACGAGACCGAGAAGCTGATCCAGGGGCCGGTTTCCGAGGCTCCCGAGAACTACCTGGGCCCGGTGATCAACGAGGGCGCCCACCAGTCCATCATGGCCTACATCGCGCAGGGCAAGAAGGAGGGCAAGCTGGTGAGCGGCGGCGAGCCGGGGGATGCCGCGGGCTTCTTCATCCAGCCCACGGTGATCGCGGACATCTCACCGGATGCGGTCATCGCCAGGGAGGAGATCTTCGGGCCGGTGCTGGCCATCCTGAAGGCCAAGGATTTCGACGATGCCATCCGCATCTCCAACGACACGGTCTATGGCCTCACCGGCGCGGTGTACACCGCCAACCGGGATCACATCGATCAGGCGGCCCGGGAGTGCTTCGTCGGCAACCTCTACTTCAACCGCAAGTGCACCGGCGCGCTGGTGGGAGTGCATCCGTTCGGTGGGTTCAACATGAGCGGCACCGACTCCAAGGCCGGCGGTCGCGACTACCTGCTACTGTTCCTGCAGGCCAAGTCCATGTCCGAGGCGGTGGGCTAGGTCCTGCGAAACAGATCGCGCAGCGGGATGCGCTCGGGCGCATTGCGTGCGTGGCGCCGCTGCAGCTGGACCAGATGTGCCTCGGTGGGCCCGATGGTCCAGCAATCCTCCTCGGGCAGATCCTCCAGTGCCGGTCCTTCCTCGTTGAGCGGACAGATGTCGCGGTACTCCACCGTTTGGCCCCGCTCGTCCTGCGCGATCCAGCGTAGCGGCAGGCCCTGCGTGCGACAGACGTACGGCCGGTCCGCGTAGATGCGGCAGGCGCCCTCGGCGTCCAGGAATGCGCAGGCCTCCGGCGGGTGCGGCCGGCCGTTCTCCAGCAGCTCGCCGTGATGCCGCCGGATGCGCTCTGCCTCCACATCGAAGACCGTCAGATGGTCGCGGCAGCAGGGAGCGCAACCCCGCCGGCAATGCAGGCGTGCCGCGTGCCGCCGCGCCAGCTCCGCGGCCTGCCGGTCCACCTGCCGGTGAAGGTCGCCCAGTTCCTTCTGGGCCCGATCCGGGTTCTCCCTGGTGCTGTCCAGTATCTCTCCTCATCGCCCGCCTTCTCCACACGGCGGTAACTTACTTTATCACAACAATTTGGCTCAACATGTCGGGTTTCCACGCGTACTTTTTCGCATTGCATGTACGAATCTTCGACTGTATATAACTACACTTATAGATATTTGTACTTATTAAAAATACATGAGGAATGCTCGATAATCGGGATGCGAAACCTACCTGCCAGACCCAGCTTTGCCGGTGAACATGGCCAGACCGCCCTCCGGCCTCTGACAGCCCTGCTTGCCCTGGGGCTGAGCATCACGACGGCGGCTGCCTTCTCGGTCACGCGTACCTCCTCGGAAGATGCCTTCTACATCAGCTCGAAGTTCAGCACCAACAACGTCGGCGGCATGTACGCAGCCTACCTGGTGGATAACGACACCGGCAGCTCGTACAACGATATCTGGGTCACCGTCGATAGCTTCACCGGCGGCCTGGTAGGGCTGGCTCCCAACGAGGACGGTGTGTACCAGCTCGGCGCCATGGCTTCCGGTGCAAGCAAAATGGTTTACTTCTATCTCGCCGCCACGACGACGGGTGCCATTCCCCAGTCTCATACCACCCGTATCTACGATCGCCGCCCGGATCTCCCTGGAGCCGTACAGCTCGACAACGCTGCGTTCATGTTCGCCAACGGGGTGGCGGACTCCATCGAGGCGGCCGCCAACAAGGTGGATGCGCTGGTCTCGGGGCCGGACCCGCCCATCATCGGCGGCATCGTGACCCTCACTGTCAGCGGTCGAACCGGAACCGTGGGTACCAACGACCTGCTGCTGTTCACCCCCGCCGCTCACCTGTCGTGGCCCGCCAGCACCTACGAGGCTTTCAGGAGCGACATCACCCTCACCAACATCCAGGGTAGCAGCTGCGGCAGCACGGTTCTGGGCAACTTCGTGGATGATCTCGAGATCACCTGGAGCCAGACCTCCTGCTACACGGCCATCTACAAGTTCCGCGCCACCGCCATCACGCCCGCAGTGACGGAAGTCAGCCCGCTGGTGCACATCGCCAGCGGCACACAGATCAAGCACACGGATCCGTCGGGTTACACAGGCATTGCTCCCATTTCCCCGGCCGACAACACGCTGGTGCTGGCCAAGATTTCCGATGTGTCTGCGGTGTTCACCGGCGGCACGGTGACCTACACGCTCACCTTGACCAACTCGGCCAGCAACGCCGTCTGCCCGGTGGAGACACCGACCTGCAACGATCTCACGGTGGAGGATTTCGTTGATACGTTGCCCACATCGCCGGGCAACCCCACCTACGTGAGCTCCAGTTCCACCTTCGGAGGCAATTCCATCCCCGATCCGTCCATCGCGGGCGCTGTCCTCACCTGGGTGGGCGCGTTTGTGGTGCCTGCGGGAGGCAGTGCGTCGCTGACCTATCAGGTCACCATGCCCGGCACGGTGGGAAGCTACAGCAACAGCGCCGTGGCCAACATCGGCACCAAGCAGATCGACACCACGTTGAGCACCACGGACGACCAGCCGGCCAGTACCACCGTCGACGTGGACGTGGATACCGACAGCGACAGCGTGCCGGACTCCAGCGACAACTGCCCAGCGGACCCCAACACCACGCAGGATGATGGTGACGGCGACGGCGTGGGTGATGTCTGCGACAACTGCCCCTCCGATTCCAACGCCACCCAGGACGACGCCGATGGGGATGGTGCGGGTGATGTGTGCGATGTGTGCCCCGGCTCCGACGACGCCGTGGATGCTGATGGCGATGGTGTTCCGGACGGCTGCGACATCTGTGCTGGCTTCGATGATTCCGTGGATGCGGACGGCGACGGCGTGCCGGATGGTTGCGACGCCTGCCCGGGCTCGGATGACACGGTAGACACCGATGGTGACGGCGTGCCGGATGGCTGCGATTTTTGCGTGGGCTTCGATGATGCCGTGGACGCGGATGGCGATGGCGTTCCGGATGGTTGCGATGCTTGTCCCGGCTCCGACGACGCGCTGGATGCGGACGGCGACGGCGTGCCCGATGACTGTGATATCTGCGACGGCTTCGACGATGCGGTGGACCTGGATGGCGACGGTGTGCCGGATGGCTGCGACATCTGTCCAGGCGCCGACGACGCCGTGGACTCGGATGGCGACGGTGTGCCGGACGGCTGCGATGTCTGCGCTGGATTCGACGATGCCGTGGACGCGGACGGGGATGGTGTTCCGGATGGCTGCGATGCTTGCCCCGGTTCCGACGACGCGCTGGATGCGGACGGTGACGGCGTACCGGACGGTTGCGACGCCTGCCCGGGCTCGGATGACACGGTGGACACCGATGGTGACGGCGTGCCGGATGGCTGCGATGTCTGCGCCGGCTTCGACGATGCGGTGGACCCGGATGGCGATGGTGTGCCGAACGGGTGCGATATCTGCGCCGGGGCTGACGATGCGGTGGACGCCGATGGCGATGGTGTTCCGGATGGCTGCGATGCGTGCCCGGGTTCTGACGACGCGCTGGATGCGGACGGTGACGGCGTGCCCGATGGTTGCGACATCTGTCCGGGCTCGGATGACACGGTGGATGCCGATGGTGACGGCGTTCCGGACGGGTGCGACATCTGCGCCGGGGCCGACGACGCGGTGGACGCCGATGGCGATGGTGTGCCCGATGGTTGTGACGCCTGCCCTGGCTTCGATGATGCCATGGACGCGGACGGCGACAGCACGCCCGACGGCTGTGATGTCTGTTCGGGCTCGGACGACACGGTGGACACCGATGGTGACAGCGTTCCGGACGGGTGCGACATCTGCGCCGGTTCCGACGACGCGGTGGACGCCGATGGCGATGGTGTGCCCGATGGTTGTGACGCCTG
>CBDVAL010000020.1:0-24797 GCA_965371955.1 uncultured bacterium
GCCAACCTGCTGGCCAACTGGGTGATTCCGTTCCTGGCGCTGCTGACTCGGCGGGCGAAGCGCGACGAGAGCCAGATGCTGCGCATCTGCTCCCTGCTTCTGGTGGGGCGCTGGCTGGATCTGTATGTGATGGTGCAGCCGGTGTTCCAGGAACGCGCGCCGGTGCTCGGCCTGTGGGAGGTGGCGCCCCTGGTGGCGTCGGCGGCCCTGTTCGTGCTCTTCCTGCGCCGGGGGTTGGCATCGGCGGACCTGGTGCCCCGCGGTGATCCGTATCTGCAGGAGAGTCTGGAGCACCACCTCTAGCGCATTCTTCCCACTTGGAGGTGGTGCGGGTCTGAAGCAAGCGCGAGGATGCCTCCGGCAAGTTCTCGGAGTTTCTCAGAGCCCTTGGTCAGCCGTGACTTCTTCAGGAGCCGGCTCGGTGGTACAATAGCGAGCCATGATCGGTCGACAATTCGGACAGTTCAAAATAACGGCGAAGCTGGGCGAAGGCGGGATGGGCGTGGTCTACGAGGCCTGGGACGCCGAGCTGGATCGCAAGGTGGCCCTCAAGCTCTTGCCGGCCGAGATGGCGCAGGATCCCATGCGCCTGGAGCGCTTCCGCCGCGAGGCGAAGTCCATCGCCGCGCTCAACCATCCCAACATCATCACCATCCATGGCATCAAGGAAGCCGAGGGGCAGCGCTTCCTGATCATGGAGCGGGTGGAGGGGAAGGCCCTCAACGATCTGATCCCGGAGGGCGGCCTGCCGCTGGCCAGGGTGTTCGACATCGCCATCCCGGTGGCGGATGCGCTGGCGGCGGCGCACGACAAAAACATCGTGCACCGCGATATCAAGCCGGCGAATGTCATGGTGACCGGGGAGGGGCAGGTCAAGGTGCTGGATTTCGGCCTGGCCAAGGTGGCGGCGGTATCGCAGCTTCCCGACGAAGCGCAGCCCACGTACGTTGCAACGCGTAGCGCTCCCATCACCGACGAGAGGGTTGTCGTCGGGACGGCGCCCTACATGTCGCCGGAGCAACTGCAGGCGCGCGACGTCGACGCGCGCAGCGACATCTTCTCCCTGGGGATCATGCTCTACGAGATGGTCACCGGGAAACGGCCCTTCCATGGCGACAGCGGCCTGGATCTGGCGTCCAGCATCCTGAAGGATTCGCCGCGTCCTGTTACCGAGATCCGCCACGAGCTGCCGCGGCACATGGGCCGGATCATCCAGCACTGCCTGGAGAAGAAGCCGAAGGACCGACTGCAGACGGCCCGGGACGTTCACAACCAGCTGGTGGCGTTGCGGCGGGAGGTGGTCTCCGAGTCGACCCGGGAGACGGCCGCGTCGCCGCCCGCCACGACGGGATCCGTCGGACTATCGAAGGGCTGGCTGGTTGCAGCGCTGCTGGTGGTCGCCATCGTGCTCGGAGGCTACGGTCTGTGGCGCGCTCTCTCGCCCGGCGGGGAGCGACCCGTGCCTGCGGCCCAGAGCGCGGCGCTGGAGCATCGGCCGATGATCGTGGTGCTGCCGTTCGAGAACCTCGGCGAGGCGGAGGATGAGTACTTCGCCGACGGGATGACCGAGGAGATCACCAGCCGACTTGGCGTGGTGGACGGGCTGGGCGTCATCTCCCGCACCAGTGCCATGCAGTACAAGGCATCCCGCCCGTCCCTGCAGCAGATCGGCGAGCAGCTCGGTGTGGATTACGTCCTCGAGGGGACGGTCCGCTGGCAGCGGGCCTCGGACGGCGGGCCCAGCCGCGTGCGGGTCACCCCGCAGCTGATCCGCGTATCCGACGACTCACACCTGTGGGCCAACAGCTACAACCGCGTTCTTGCCGACATCTTCGAGGTACAGTCCGACATCGCCAGGAAGGTCATCGAGCAGCTGGGCATCGAGCTTCTCCAGGGCCCCGATGCTTCCCCGGCGGAGCAGCCCACGGAGAACCTCGAAGCCTACGATTTCTACCTGCGCGGCAACGACTACCTGAATCGCGGCAAGGAGCTGTTGTCGGACGAGGAGATTCATATTGCCGCGCAGATGTACGAGGAGGCCACGAAGCTGGATCCCGAGTTCGCCCTGGCCCATGCCCAGAAGTCAGCCACGCATGCGTGGCTCTACTCGGAGTATGCGGATGACGCCGACGAGCGTTCGGCAGCCGCCCGGGAGGCCGTGGAGCACGCGCTGCAGCTCGATCCGGATCTTCCCGAAGCGCGCTATGCTCTCGGATTGATCCGGTTCTATGTGGAAAAAGACTACGACGGTGCCCTGGAGGAGTTCCGCAAGGTCATGGAGAGCCAGCCCAGCAATGCGGAGGTCTACGGTTCCATCAGTAACGTTCAGGCAGAACTCGGCCAGTGGCAGGAGAGCGCGGAGAGCATGATCAGGGCCACCGAGTTGAGCCCACGGCTGGGCCGGTTCGCTTGCGAGGCCGGTGGCATGTTCTGGAGCCTGGGCGACTACGCAAAGGCGCTGGAGTATCACCATCGTGCCCTCCGTCTGACTCCGGATCGCGCCTGCCCCTACTACTGTCAGGTGTTCATCTACCTCAACCGCGATGGTGCCACCGCCAATGCGCGCCGTTTCCTGGAGGAGATCCCGGAGAACGTCGGCCTGGAGCTGATTCCTCCCATCAATCACCCCTGGGTCCTGCTGGAGATGGCCGACGGGCGCTACCAGGAGGCCCTGGACCGGCTCTCTTCAGGCGGGGAAGATGCCTACGAGTTCGGTGCGTACTACCTTCCCAAGGAGCTTCTGGCTGCTCAGATCTATGGGCTCATGAACCGGCCGGATCTGCAGCGCAAGAACTATGAGGCGGCACGCGAGATCCTGGAGAGAAAGCGCGACAGACACCCCAAGGACGACCGGGTTCGTGGTGCCCTGGGCGTGGCCTACGCTGCACTGGGGCGCGGCGAACCGGCCGTGGAGGAAGGCCTGCAGGGGCTGCAACTGCTCGGCGACAGCCGCTCGTCTCTGGGCTCCCGGCTCCGGGACCTGGCGGAGATCCATCTGCTCCTGGGGAACCAGGAAGAAGCCATGAGCTACCTGGACAGGGTACTTTCCGAGAATGCCCTCTCCGCGCCGTACATGCGGCTGGATCCCACCTGGCGCCCCTTGCGGCCCTACCCGCGCTTTCAGGCGATGATCGAGAGGCACGAGCAGGTCATGAAAGCCGCGCACCCGTAGCCATGATCGGAAAGAGCATCCACCAATACGAGGTCCTGCGCGAGCTGGGCCGCGGGGGCATGGGCCAGGTCTACGAGGCCAAGGACGTGCGCCTCGGCAGAAACGTGGCCATCAAGGTGTTGCCGGATCGCGCGCTTCAGGATCCCTCGGCCATCGCGCGCTTCCAGCGCGAGGCACGGACCGCATCCGCTCTCAATCATCCGAACATCGTCACCATCCACGACATCGTCGAGCTGGACGGCCAGCAGTTCATCATCATGGAGCTCATCCAGGGCCGGACGCTGCGCCGGATGGTTGCCAAGGGCGCGGCGCTGGTGGACCTCGTCGGCGTGATTCACCAGGTGGCTCAGGCCCTCTCCGTGGCACATGAAGCCGGGATCATCCACCGGGACCTGAAACCGGAGAACATCATGGTCCGCGATGACGGCTATGCGAAGATCCTCGACTTCGGGCTGGCGCGACTGACAACACCGCTGGGGTCGGGAGAGACAACTCTGGCCCAGACCTCACCGGGTGTGGTAGTGGGGACCATCCCCTACATGTCGCCGGAGCAGTGCAGCGGTGACGCTGTTCAGAGCGCCTCGGACATCTTCTCGCTGGGCGTGGTGCTCTACGAGATGGCCACCGGCCACCATCCATTCCGGGCCGAGTCGAGCCTCGCCTGCATGCACCGTATCATCTCCGAGACGCCGCTCTCGCCGTCGAAGCTGAGCCCGGAGGTATCGGCGGACCTGGAGACGGTGTTGCTCAAGATGCTGGAGAAGGACCCACGCCTGCGTCCCGGCGCCGCAGAGGTGGCGCGCCGGCTGTCACAACCCAGCCGTGGCCGAGCTGCGCGGGATCGGCAGACGGCGCACTCCGGCAAGGCCGGCACCATGGTGGGACGCGAGGAACAGCAGGAGGCCCTGTTCGAGATGTTCGAGGCGGCCAGGGAAGGCCATGGGCGCCTGGTGTGCGTGACCGGAGAACCGGGCATGGGGAAGACCACGCTGGTGGAGGACTTCCTGCGCAATCTGTCCGCTGGCGAGGAGCCATGCCGGCTGGCACGGGGGCGCTGCTCCGAGCGTCTGGCAGGGACGGAGGCCTACCTTCCCCTGATGGAGGCTCTCGACAGTCTGTTGCGTGACAGTCCCTCCGGACATGTGGTGGAAGCCATGAAACTCCTGGCTCCCACCTGGTACTTCCGCATCGCTCCGGTGACCTCCGAGGACTCCGCGTCCTCGAAGCTGCTCGACGACGCGCGGGCCGCGTCGCAGGAACGCATGAAACGCGAGCTGTTCTCCTTTCTGGAGGAGCTCTCACGCGATGCCCCGGTGGTGTTCTTCTTCGACGATCTGCATTGGGCCGATGCCTCCACCATCGATTTCCTCGCCTACCTGGGCGTGCACTCGGAGGGATTGTGTCTCCTGACAGTGGCGACGTATCGGCCCTCGGACCTGCTGCTGGCGGATCACCCCTTCGTGGGCGTCAAGCGAGAGCTACAGGCCCGTGGAATCTGCAAGGAGATCCCGCTGGAATTCCTGAGCCGTGACGACATATCGCGCTACCTGGATCTCGAGTTCTCCGGACATGTCTTCGAGGATGGCCTGGTCGATCTCGTCCATGCCAGGACCGAGGGGAATCCACTGTTCCTGGTCAACGTGCTGCGCTACCTCAAGGCGTCGGGAGCGTTGCAGGAGAAGGAACGCTGGCGGCTGGTGAAGCCGCTGGAGGAGATCGAGAAGGACGTGCCGGAGTCCATCCGCAGCATGATCGATCGCAAGATCGATCAGCTTGGCGATGCGGATCGACGCCTGCTCCTCGCGGCCAGCGTTCAGGGTGCCGAATTTCATGCCTCCGTGGTGGCCGAGGCGGCGGGAGAGGATGAAGTCGAGGTGGAGGAGCGCCTGGAGAAACTGGACCGGGTACATGCCTTCGTGCGCCGGGTCCGGGAGGAGGAACTTCCGGACGGTAGCCTGACGCTGCGCTATGCCTTCGTCCACGCGCTCTACCAGAATGGTCTCTACGGCACGCTCACCCCGGCCCGTCGTGCCGTCCTGAGCGCCGCCGTTGCGAACGCGCTGCGCACTCGCTACGAGGAGGACGATTCCGCAATCGCCGGCGAGCTGGGGATGCTGTTCGAGGTCGCACGGGATTTTTCCCATGCAGCCGATTGCTTTCTTCAGGCCGCGGAGGGGGCGACCAGGGTCCACGCAAACCAGGAGGCGGTGGAGCTGTGCCGCAGGGCCATCGCCAACGCGAAGAAGCTCAAGGGCGAGGAGAGGCATGCGCGCACCTTCGCCGCTGCCCTGCAACTGGCGCAGTTGCAGATGACCCTGTCCCTGTTCGAGGATGCGGAGAGAAACTTCCAGGTTGCCGAGCGCGCGGCGGAGGCCGCCGACCTGGTGGACGAACGCATCCGGGCCATCTGCGGCAGGGCCATGAGCTTTTACAACCTCAAGCGCCTCGACGAGACCCGGGCCGGCGGCGAGCAAGCCCTGGAGCTGGCTCGTGCCTGCGGCTCGGACGCCGGCGTGGCGTCGGCGGAGCTGGTCCTCGCGTCGGAGCGACTGTGCGTGGGAGATCTCAGCACTGCCGAACCGATGTTCCAGCGCGCTGTCCCGGCGTTGCGCAAGGCCGGCCTGCAGATGCAGGCGCTGGAGGGCGTCATCTACAGCGCCGGACTGCACGCCTGGAAAAACGAATACGAGGAAGCTCTCCGGATCCTCGGGATGGCCCTGGAGCAGGCCAAGGCCCTGGGCGCGGGCTTTGCTATTGTGGCCGCCCACTTCTTCCGTAGCCTCGCGCTGGGAAACCAGGGCCGCATGGGTGAGGCGCTGGAGTCGCTGAGCGAGGCGAGGCGGCTGGCGGAGTTGAACCAGGAACGATACTGGCTGCCGCGGCTGCCGAATACCACCGGCTGGGTTCACCGCGAGCTCGGTGATGCCGAGACGGCCCACCAGCTGAACCTTGAAAACGTCGGGCTGGCCCGGGAGTTCGAGATGGCCGAGGGCGAGGCGAACGCGCACGTGAACCTCGCCGGCGACTACTTCAGTCTGGGAGAGCCGCAGCGCGCCGGCGAGCATCTGGAGAAGGCCGAGGCGCTGTTCGAGCAGGACGTCTGGTTTCGCTGGCGCTACAACATCCGGCTCAAGAGCGAGTGGGCGCGCTACTGGATCGAGAGCGGCGACCTTGCGAGGGCGCGCGAGTCCGCACGGGCCAGCGGGGAGGCAGCAAGATCTCATCAGTCCCGCAAGTACGCCGCCTGGGCCCACAAGCTGGAGGGGGAGATCGCGATTCTCGAGGATGACATGGACGCAGCCGGCAAGCACCTCCAAGCGTCCCTCGCCATCCTGGCGCAGCATCCCTGTCCCACCATCGCGTGGAAGGTCCTGCGGTTGCGCGGCCAGCTGGCAGGGCGCCTGGGCGATACGAGTCTGGTGGACGATTGCCGGGGTCGTGCGCGTGCGATCATCCAGAGCCTCGCGGACTCGGTGACGGACAATGCACTACGAACGAAGTTCCTCGAATCCCGCGCGGTCAGAGAGATCTAGAAAGGACCAGACATGGCAACGTTCATCGCATTGATCACGGAGACCCAGGAGGGTGAGGTCAACATCCAGGACTCGGTGTCCCGAGCCTCCCGGTTCGTCGACAAGGCGGCTCAGTTTGGCGCCACCATCAAGGGGCAGTACTGGACCATGGGGGCCTACGACGGCGTCCTCATCTTCGACGCACCGGACGACGAGAGGGCATCGGCCCTGATGCTGCACCTCTCCTCCAAGGGGAGCGTCAGGACGCACACGCTACGCGCCTTCGATGCCGACAGCATGAAAGCCATCCTGAAGCGCTCGAAAAGTTGAAGAAAAGGGGGTCGGAGCCAGAACTTATACCTCGCTAACGGCCGTCCCTCCGGCGATAGTCGGAGTCTACCCTTATACCATGCCCCGATACATCGGACCTGAACCTCTAGTCGAGGTATAAGTTCTGGCTCCGACCCCAATTTGTTCTACGCCTGGGGCCATAGCCAGCCGAAGCAGCCGGCGGTTACCAATGCGTACATCAGGCCGTCGAAGATGTGCTTGAGCGTTGTGCTCCACTTCTGGCCCATCCAGATGGAATCCACCGATTGGGCGCCGGCGTAGCCCAGGAAGGCCGCCGTGCCGACGACGCGGAACACCTGAAGGTAGTGGGTGCCCGCGCCCAGCGTCCGGCTGGCCAGGTAGGCGGCGAAGAAGCTGATGACCACGGAGAAGAGGAACCATAGCAGCAGGCTCTTTCCCATGGCCGGCGGCCGCGACGGAAAGATGTTCAGCTGTCCCACAGGCCCCTGCTTGTACTTCTCCAGCATCTCGGGTGATCCCATGTCCTTCATGTTCTCCGGGCACGGGAACATGTAGTTTCCGGGGCTCACCCCTTCCTTGCGCATTGCCTCCATGACATTCGCTTCACCGGGCAGCTTCGAATAGTCGCTCTTGTGGTACTGCAGCACCATGTGCAGGATCGAGCTGACCACGAAGACCAGCACCGCCGACAGCAGTACCGGCAACCATAGATCCATGAGAGAGATCATCGTTTCCTCCTCCTTTGTTCCTTCAAGCCCCATCCACCTGTGCAGCGCCCTCGTTCCTCACCAGCGACCGATGCCACCATAGGGCTACAGCTACGATGAGCACCACCGCCACCACCGAACCGGCCAGCGCGCCGGGATAGGCGTTTCCCATGGCGCGGGAGACCGCCGCGGCGATGGCCAGCGTCGCCGCGGCAGGCGGCACCAGGCTCAGGTCGAAGCGCAGCACCCACACGTACGCCGCCCACATGCCCGCTCCCATCAGGGCCCCCAGGATCAGCCACCCAGGCAAGCTGTCCACGGGTTGCCGGCCGGCAAAGATCCAGCCCAGCAGAAGGAACGCCACCGAGGCGGATTCCCTACGCTGGGTCCACCCGGTGGTCCAGCGGTGCATTCCCACGAACACCAGCAGCATGAGCGTCGCCGTGGTGATGAAGGAGCTCAGCGGGCCCAGCGCGGCGCCGAGCCACGGAACCACGGTTCCCGCCGGGCCATAGTCCAGCCACCGCGGCTCGGACTGCGGCGCAAGCCGCGCCAGGACGATCGCCATCCCGGCCACCAGCGCTCCCAGGGCCACCCCCGAGGGCAGGCCTCCACGACCGGCCGCTGCAGGCCGCCAGCGATCCACCATTCCCAGGTTGAGGGCCAGCACGCCCGAGCCGACCACCACGACCAGCAGGCTCGTCACTCCGAACAGCCCGGCCTGAAGGTTGAAGCCCAGGGCGGTCTGGAACTGAGCGGACGCCATCGGCCAGTTCATCAGGTACAGCACGATGCGCAGGGCCACCAGGGACAGCAGGAAGGTCACGAACGTCCCTACCCCGAACTGCCTGCGGCTCCAGTGGATGATGCCCAGCACCGCTCCCGAGACGAACACTCCCAGGCTCAGCGACACGCAGAGGATCTGCACCACCGTGGCCAGCATGGTCCGGTTGCGCTCCTCGCGCTCCCACTGCTCGGGCAGATGCACGTAGCGGAACGTGTCAGCCACCTCGCCCCCGGCCAGCCTAACGCCCACGCGCGCCTCGCCCTCCTCCAGGGGGAACGCCGCGTCGACGGAGAACTCGAAAAGCCAATCGGTGCGGTTCTCCTCCTTGGAGGGTGAGGCCTTGACCTGTCTCAGCACGTCCGCATCGAACCCGTACGTTCGCGCGGCAGCCGCAAGAGCCTGTGCCCGGGCTTCGTCCTCGCCCAGGTCGGCGCCGGGGGTGGCTTCCGCGAGCTGGTGGCGAACGCGCGTCACCTGGCCGGTGGCGTCCACCCATACATGGAACTCCTCGGCGCGCGCCGCCACGTCGCCCTCGAAGTTGGCATAACGGACATGCCAGCGCGGCGCGGGAAGGTAGTGCCCCAGCAGGTCGGCGTAGAGCTCGGCGTCTCCCTCCTGCCACACGAAGCGATGGGTCAGTGCCTTGCCGGCCTGCACCTCGGCCAGGGTACGGAACGATTCGGTCGGCGCCAGGCCGCGCGCGCTCAGCGCCTGGTCGGCGGCCGCGATGGCCTGGCCTCGCTGGGCCTGCAGCGGCGGCGCGTCACCGGGAATCCGGAACAGCACCAGCCACGCGATGGCCCCGGCCGCTCCCAGTGCCCATAGCACGTTGCGCGCTGTCCGCGCCAGGCCGAGCTGGCGCCCCGCCAGCACCACCGGCGCGGCTTCCGGAGGAGCAGGCGGAGCCCACGCGCCGTTCAGGCCGCTTGCTTCCACCGGCCTCCAGCGTCCCTGGCGCCAGCGAGCCAGCAGCACCGCCCACAACGGGATCAGCGTCAACACCACGACCAGCAAGCGGTCGTCCCACAGTCCGGGGGCGGACGAGACCCACAGTGGCAACGAGATCAGCACCACGTCGAACGTCACGTGCAGGACGATCACCGGGATCAGTCCGTAGGCCAGGTAGAGGACGCCCCAGAACACCGCCGGCAGGAACAGCTCCACCACGCGGGCGTACGACGGCTGGGTGGGGTAGTTGGCATGGCCTGCGCCGAACACCAGCGCCTGCAGGATGAGCGCCCCTACGATCCAGTAGCGCCGGCCGCCGAGGCGCGTTCCCAGCAGCGCCGCACCGGCCAGCGGCACCGCCCGGAACAGGCACTCCTCCCAGAAGCCCGCCTGCAACGAGATGGCGATGGAGGACAGCCAGGGAAACGGTGTGGCCAGCACGTTGGGGTCGAGAAGGGCCTCCGAAGGAGACCACCAGCCCAGCTTCTCGAAGGCGAACGAGTAGAACAGCACAAGAAAGGCCAGGTTGACGGCCACCAGCAGGTAGCCCGCCACCGTGCGGCCCAGCATGGCGGGGGTGGCCGCCACCCGGACGGTCCACACCTTCCACAGCTGCAGTTGCCCCGGGAAGGCGCGCCGGGTGAGGGACTCCGCCGCCATGAACGACAGCACGTAGAGTGCGCCCAGGCCGAAGAACTGCGCCACCAGCACCAGCAGCCGCTGCAACAGGAAGTTCCCGGAGGACAGGGCGGTGTCGTAGGTCATCCAGGATAGCGGCCACTGGTTGAGGGTGAGCAGCACCATGCCCGTGGAGACGATGGCTCCCCACAACATGGGCTGTCGCCACAGCACCCGGCGCTGACGCAGCAGGAAGAACAGTCCGGCAATGCCGCCGCCCAGGAACAGGACGAACATGACCAGCGTGGAGGCGATGGCGATGGTGTTGTTGAACGAGCGCATCTCCTGAAAGCGGCGTTCGAACGCCTCGGGAACCTTCACCAAGACGGTCAGCTCGGTGAGCCGGTCGCCGCCCACCGTCAGGCGCAAACGGTAGCGGCCCTCTCCCACCCGCACGTCCGGCCGCTGGTACACCAGGGTGTGATCGATGCGCCCGCCCGGACGAACTTCCTGCCGGGGCTCCACCAGCTCGTACGCATCGAGGTCGACCCCCCAGGTCCCGGTGGCGGCGGACTCCGCGATGGCTCGCGCTTCCTCGGCGGTCAGCGCAGCGCCGGGGTCCTCCTCGGGCAGCACCTCGCGGAAGCCGAAGAGTTCGCCGGCAGGAGTGAACCGGACGTGGGTCTCGCCGGCTTCGCCAGGCAGGAACAGGCGCACGTTCCACGTGTAGGGCGAGTAGAGCTCGCCGCCGATCATCTCGATGTAGGCTTCGCGCCCACCGGCCTCCAGCTCCACGAAGCTGCGCACCTCGCCATCCACCTCGAACGCAGCCGCCTGCCGGAACCCCGCCGGCCCCCAGCCGTGTTCCGCCGCCAACCGGCCTGCCTCCTTCAGGGCGGCATCGCGGTCCATGTGCAGGTCGAGGTTCACCAGTGGGAAGGCACGGGGAAAGTACGTCAGGCAGTAGACCGCACAGGCTGCCGCCACGACGACAAAGACGATCCATACCAGAGGCTTGCGAAACACGCGTTCTCCTTGCAGGCTGGCGGCGGGTCCATGCCGGCGCCGCATCATTATAATGTCTCCGTGTCCAGCGGAGACCGCGTTCTTCAGGCCTGCCAGGGACTTTCCCGCCGGTTGACGACGGCGTCGAGTTTCCCTACATTAGTATGTGGACCCAAGGACCATGCTGACACCCAAAGCCCGCCGGGCAATCCGGCAACCGAGATGGCCCGCAGTCATCGTGCTGCTGGCGGTTCTGGTGCCCTTGGTGCCGGCGCAAGCCGTTGCGAGCCCCGGGCGCCATGCCTGCTGCACGCCGGCCACCGCCCCGTGCCCCGTGCTGACCCGGGCGCGCGCCATGGACTGCTGCGTCCTGTCCCCGCCGGCGATTCCCGGCCGGTCCATCGCCTCCACCGGCTTTGCCCCGCGCTGGGGTGGCGCGTCGTCCCCGGCAGTACTGTCGGGCTCCATCCAGCCTGCCGAACCCATGGTGGAAATGGTGGCCACGCCGGAAGCGCGGCTACCGGGGGCACCCCTGTTCCTGCTGCATTCCACACTGCTGCGCTGATCTCTCCTCCCCACCGAACAGCCCTTTTTCATTGATGACGCTGGTGCGTCCTGACCGCAGTGTATTCCGCGCGGCTTCGTATCAGCGATAGATCACGAGGAGAGTCCCATGAAGAGATCCGTCAGGTCACGGATCCGTGAGGGCACGCGCCCCGGGCCGGCATGGCTCCTGGCAGCGACCCTGTGCATCGGTATCGCCGGGAAGCCGCCGCTGGCGGCGATGGAGAGTCCGGAGCCGCAATCGGCGGCGAGCTTTCATGCAGCCGAAGCGCAGCTGGCCGGGTTCATCACGGCGTTGCTGGAGAACAACCCGAAGCTTCACGCCGCCCGCTCGACGTGGCGCGCGGGAGTGCAGCGTGTGCCGCAAGCGCGCTCCCTGCCCGACCCGCAGCTGCAGGTGCGTTACTTTGCCGAGACGCCGGAGACCCGGGTGGGGCCGCAGGAGGTGGGGCTGGGCCTGCACCAGGGACTGCCGTGGCGCGGCAAGCGCGCATTGCAAGGTGAGCGGGCCGCCCACCTTGCAGGAAGCATGGGTTGGGAGGCGCGGGCGCTGGAGCGCGAGCTGGTGGCCGAGTTGAAGCGGTCCTACTATGACGCCGCCTACTACCAGGAAGCGCTGGCCATCAACTTCGAGGAACGGGACCTGCTGGAACACTTCGAGAAGATCGCCCTGACCCGCTACTCCACCGGCGAGGGCATCCAGCAGAGCGTGATGAAGGTGCAGACCGAGATCACCCGTCTCCTGGATCAGGAGACGGCGTTTGCGGAGCAACTCGACCGGCTGACGCGCAGAATCGCCCAGCTTCTTGGCCGGCCGGACGCGGACCTCGTGCTGCACCACATCCATTTCCCTCCCCTGGACGCCGGCCATGATGCTCGCACGCTCGCACTGGACGCAAGCCTGGAGCGCCCCGAGGTGCGCGCCGCCAAGGAGCGCATCGAGGCCGGCACCCTCTGGTCCCGCAGGCAGGCGCTGGAATCTCGCCCGGACTTTCGCGTCGGCCTGGAGTACATCTACGTGGATCGTCGCAAGGATGGTCCGGGAATCGACAACCCGCCGGAGGACAACGGCCAGGACGTGCTGGCGCTGGTGGCCGGGTTCAACATCCCGCTGCATCGCAAGCGCATACGCGCGGGCATCGCCGAAGCCCGGGAGAGCCTCCGTGCGTATCAGGAGACCCTTACCGGTACGCAGGACCGCATCCGGTTCGAGGTGCAGGAGGCCTCGCTGCGGCTGGAATCGCTGGCGGAGCGGGCGAGTCTCCATCAGGAGGTGCTCATTCCCCAGGCGGAGCGCTCGCTGGCATCGGCGGAGTCAGCCTATGTGACGGATCGCCTCGGATTCCTCGACCTGCTGGACGCAGAACGTGTGCTGTTCCAGTCCCGCAGGGCGCTGCATCGCATTCTCGCCGATCAATGGATCGCGGCGACGGATCTGGAACGGGCAGCCGGCCGACGGTTTCCGTTTTCCGCGAGGGAGGCATCATGACCGCCGACAACGACAAGCAGAAGAGCAAGCAGGAACGTGCAGCGGAATTATCGGTTCCTCCCCTGCGCACGAGGACACAGCTTCTGGCGGTGGTGATCTTCTTCGTGCTGGGGGTGGTGGCAGCGGCGTTCGTGTTGCGGAACCCGTTGAACATCGGTTTTCTTTCCTCTGGAGACAGGTCCAAGGGGCCCTCCTCCGCAGGTCCTTCGCCTGCGGATGCAGGCGGGAAGCCTGCTACGGAGGGCGAACGGGAGGTTCTCTACTGGTATGCGCCGATGGATGAAACGTTCATCCGCGACGAGCCCGGGCTGTCAGCCATGGGGATGGAGCTTCTCCCCAAGTACGCGGATGAAGTGGATGAGATCGACTCCTCGGTTCTTCGTATTGACCCGGTGCAGGTGCAGAACATCGGGGTGGTCAGCGTCCTGGTGCGCCGGGGAGACATCTCGCGCGCCATCCGAACCGTGGGCATCCTGGACTTCGATGCGGATCGCCTCACCTGGGTCAACGTGAAGTTCGCCGGCTGGATCGAGAAGGTCCACATCAACTACGTGGGTCAGGAGGTGAGCGAGGGCGACCCCCTGTTCGAGATCTACAGCCCGGATCTGGTGACGACGCAGGACGAGTACCTGCGCGCCCTGGAGTACCGCGACTCCTTTGCCGGTACCAACCGTCCGGAGGTCCGGCAACAGGCCGAAAATCTGCTGCAGTCCACCCGTGACCGGCTGGCCTACTGGGACATCACCAGCAGGCAGATCGAGGAACTGGAGAAGCGCCGGGAGGTGGGGCGTCTCCTGACGGTGGTGGCGCCCGAGGACGGCGTGGTGGTGGAGATGGCGGAGCAGACTCTGGAGGGAATGTTCGTCGAGCCTGGAGAGAATCTATACCGCATCGCCGATCTCTCCACCGTGTGGGCGCACGTGGATATCTACGAGCGCGACATGCCCTGGGTCTATACCGGACAGCCTGCGCGGGTCTCCCTGGCGTACGACCTGGACCGGGAGTATCAGAGCAAGGTGCTGTTCCTGTACCCCGAGGTGAGCCAGGAGACGCGAACGGTGAAGATCTGCGTGGCCATCCCCAACCCTGACGGCAAGCTGCGGCCCGGGATGTACGCCAACGTCGTGCTGCAGGGCCAGACGGTGCCCGATGCCGTGATCATTCCACGATCCGCCATCCTTCACTCCGGCGAGCGCAATCTGGTGTTCGTGGATCTCGGCGAGGGACGGTTCGCCCCCAGGGAGGTGAAGCTGGGCGTCACGGGCGAGGGGGATATGGTCCAGGTGGTGGACGGCGTCAGCCCGGGCGAGTCGGTGGTGACGCAGGCGCAGTTCATGCTCGATTCGGAGAGCCGGGTCCAGGAGGCCATCGGCAAGTTCCTGAAGCGCGGGGCAGGCGAGGAGTCGCCATGATCTCCCGGATCATCGAAGCCAGCATTCGCAACAAATTCCTCGTTCTCCTGGTGGCCGCCGTGGTCATCGCGCTGGGGGTCCGCTCTCTTACCGTCATTCCCCTGGACGCCATTCCGGACCTGTCCGACGTGCAGGTGATCGTGTTCACCAAGTTGCCGGGACAGGCTCCCCAGGTGGTGGAGGATCAGGTGACGTACCCCCTGTCCTCCCGGATGCTGTCGGTGCCCTTTGCCAAGGACGTGCGCGGCTACTCGTTCTTCGGACTGTCGTTCGTCTACATCATCTTCGAGGACGGAACGGATCTGTACTGGGCGCGTAGCCGTGTGCTCGAGTACCTGTCCAGCATCCAGGGTGCATTACCCCCGGACGCCCAGGTGGAGCTGGGGCCGGATGCCACTGGGGTGGGCTGGGTGTTCCAGTACGTTCTGCAATCGGAGCGCCACAGCCTGCAGGAGTTGCGCAGCCTGCAGGACTGGTACCTGCGCTACGAGCTGATGAGCGTGGAAGGTGTGTCGGAGGTGGCCAGCATCGGCGGCCATGTCAAGCAGTACCAGGTGACGGTGGATCCGGTGAAGCTACAGGCGTACGACATTCCCCTGTCGCGGGTCCGGCGCGCCATCGAGCGCAGCAACAATGACGTGGGGGGCCGCCTGGTGGAGATGGCGGAGACGGAGTTCATGGTGCGCGGGTTGGGCTACTTCCGCGGCATCGAGGACCTGGAAAGCGTGCCCGTTCGTGTGAGTACCACGGGAACGCCGGTATTGGTGCGCGACATCGCGACGGTGTCGCTGGGCCCGGAGCTGCGTCGTGGTGTCCTGGAGCTGAACGGGGAGGGCGAGGCCGTCGGCGGCATCGTGGTGATGCGGCTGGGCGAGAACGCCCTGCGCACCATCGAGCGCATCAAGGAAAGGTTGAAGGAACTGCAGGCGGGACTCCCCGAGGGTGTTGAGGTGGTGCCGGTCTATGACCGTTCCACGCTCATCGAGAACGCCATTGATACGCTCAAGACCAAGCTCACGGAAGAGATGATCGTGGTGGCGCTGGTGTGCCTGGTGTTCCTGCTGCACGTGCGCAGCGCCTTCGTGGCGCTGTTCACGTTGCCCGTGGGCATCTTGATGTCGTTCATCGTCATGGACTGGATGGGTCTCAACGCCAACATCATGTCGCTGGGAGGTATCGCCATTGCGGTAGGCGTGATGGTGGATGCCAGCGTGGTGATGGTGGAGAACGCGCACCGGCATCTGAGGCGCTCCCGTGAGCAGGGCGAGCAGGTGTCCCGGGATGTCATCATGCTGCGTGCCGCGAAGGAGGTGGGCCCGGCGCTGTTCTTCAGCCTGCTGATCATCACCCTGTCGTTCCTGCCCATCTTCGCGCTGCAGGCACAGGAGGGCCGTCTGTTCCGCCCCCTGGCGTACACCAAGACCTTTGCCATGGCCGCGGCTTCCATCCTGGCCATCACCGTCATCCCCGTCCTGATGACCGTGTTCATCCGCGGGCGGATTCGACCCGAGACCAGCAATCCGGTGAACCGCTTCTTCCTGTGGATCTACAGGCCGTTCCTCGAGATCTGCCTGCACTTTCCCAGGACGGTGATCCTGGTGGCCGTGCTGGTGACGGTGGTGGCCTGGTTCCCGTTCCAGATGCTCGGAGGGGAGTTCATCCCGCCGCTGTTCGAGGGCGACTTCCTGTACATGCCCACCACGGACCCGGGTATCTCCATCACCAAGTCCAAGGAGGTGCTGCAACATACCAACAAGATCATCAAGCAGTTCCCCGAGGTGCGCTACACCCTGGGCAAGATCGGCCGTGCGGAGACCTCCACGGACCCGGCACCGCTGTCGATGATCGAGACCACCATCAACCTGTACCCGCCGGATCAGTGGCCGCAGCGCGAGGTGAAGTACTTCTACAGCGATTGGCCGTTGCCCGGCTGGCTGCGCGACGGCCTGGGGCACTTCTGGCCGGAGTCGGTGCCGCAGCGCACGCCGGCGGAACTGGACCGCGCCATCAACGCGGCCATCCAGTACCCCGGGTTGACCGCCGTCAGAATGGAAGGACCCATCAAGATCCGCCTGGACATGCTCGCCACCGGCATCCGCGCGCCCGTGGGCATCAAGATCGCCGGTAGCGATCTCGAGAGGCTACAGGAGATCGCGCAGCAGGTGGCCCAGGTGGTGGGGAGGCTCCCCGGGACGGTCTCGGCCTTTGCGGACAAACCGTTCGGCGGGAACTACTTCGACCTGGAGATCGACCGCCGGGAGGCCTCCCGGTACGGCCTCACCGTGGGAGATGTTCAGGACGTCATCATGACAGCCATCGGCGGCATGAACATCACCGAGACGGTGGAAGGACTGGAGCGCTACCCGGTGAACCTGCGTTACCTACCGGAGTTGCGCGATGATCCGGACAAGCTGCTGCGGGTCTTGATTCCGACTCCCCGGGGTGAGCAGATCCCGCTGGGGCAGCTGGCAAGGCTACAGATCAGGAAGGGTCCCCCGGCCATCAAGAGTGAGAACGCCCGCCTCAACGCCTTGGTGCAGGTGAGCATCCGCGAGGACGAGGTGGATCTGGCCACCTATGTGCGCCGCGCGAAGCAGGCCGTGGCCGAGGAGATCACCCTTCCCACGGGCTACAGCCTGAAGTGGAGCGGCCGCTACGAGTACATGGAGCGCGCGCAGAAGCGCATGCAGTTCGTCGTACCCTTGACGTTCGTCATCATCCTGATCCTGCTCTACCTCCACTTCCGGAACCTCACCGAGGTCTTCATCGTGCTGCTGACGATTCCGTTCGCGCTGGTGGGTGGTGTCTGGCTGATGTACCTGCTGGGATACAACCTGAGCGTGGCCACGCTGGTGGGCTTCATCGCGCTGGCGGGGCTGGCCGCGGAGACCGGCATCATCATGCTGGTATACCTGGATGAGGTCTGGGACCGCAGGGTGGCCGAGGGCCGCATGCGCTCCATGAAGGACCTCTATCAGGCCATCATGGAGGGAGCGCTTCTCCGGGTACGGCCCAAGCTCATGACGGTGGGCACCACACTCATCGGCCTGATGCCCGTGATGATGGGCAATCCATTCGAGAGCGGATCGGAGGTGATGCAGCGCATCGCAGCGCCCATGGTGGGTGGGCTCGTCAGCTCCACCCTGCTCACACTGCTGATCATCCCTGCGGTGTACATGATATGGAAGAGTTTCCATATCCGCAGTGAGGTTCGCAGGGGGCCTCGGCGGGCGGCTACTCAGTAGCCCACAGGCTGCCACCTGTGGCATGCTGGACTCATCATGCAATGTCCCTCGTGAAGCGGTCCGGGGAGGAGAAGACCATGTCGCGCGTGCTCTTGCTGCTGCTCGCCCTGTCGATCCTTGCGATCCCCGTGCTGGCCCAGGATGCCGGGGAGATGACCACCGGCGATTCCTCCGTGGCGGCGCAGGCGATGGAAGGTCCGGTGGAGGTTCCTCAGCCGACCGAGAAGGCCATGCGCTACTACCGTTCCGGCGTATGGATCTGGTGGTTCAACCTGTTCTGGGGTCTGGCCGTTCCCGGCCTGATCCTGTTCTCCGGATTCTCCGCCCGGATGCGCAGCCTGGTGAGTGGGAAGCTTCCCAACTGGTGGGTGGCGGTCACCGGCTACATGGTCCTGTACATGGTGCTGACGTACATCATCGAACTGCCCATCGCCTACTATCTCGGCTATGCAAGGCAACACGCCTATGGCCTGTCCAACCAGACGCTGGGCAAGTGGTTCGGAGATTCGTTCAAGGGCCTGTTCGTCGGCCTCATCGCCGTGGTGCTGTTCGCCTGGATCCCCTGGCTCATCCTCAAGAAGAGCCCGCGGCGCTGGTGGCTCTACAGCGGCCTGTCGGCGGTGCCATTCCTGTTCTTCGTCGTCCTGGTGACACCCATCTGGGTCGCGCCGCTGTTCAACGACTTCGGACCCATGAAGGACCAGGCGCTGGAGGCGCAGATCCTGGGCTTGGCCGAGCGCTCCGGAATCGAGGATAGTCGCGTCTTCGAGGTGGACAAGAGCGTCGACACCAAGGCGGTGAACGCCTATGTCACCGGCTTCCTGGACACCAAGCGCATCGTGCTGTGGGATACCATCATCGAGAAGCTGGAGACCGACGAGCTGCTGTTCGTCATGGGCCACGAGATGGGGCACTACGTGCTCAAGCACGTCATCAGCACCATCCTGTTCCTGTCGCTGCTGCTCATGGGGGCGCTGTACGCCATCCATCGCACCGCCGGGAGCCTCATCGAGCGCAACCGCTCGCGCTTCGGCTTCAAGGAGATCTCGGACGTGGCGGCGCTGCCGCTCCTGCTCCTGCTGTTCCAGATGTACTTCTTCGTCCTCACGCCGGCAATCATGGCCTGGTCCCGCCACAACGAGCATGAGGCCGACCGCTTCGGCCTGGAGCTCACCCGGTCCAACCGCGCCGCCGCCCTGGCGTTTGTCAAGCTGCAGAAGGAGAACCTGGGCATTCCCCGGCCGGGGTTGCTTTTCAAGATCTTCCGCGCCAGCCATCCGCCCCTGGGAGAGCGCATCGACTTCTGCAACGAATACCGGCCCTGGGAGAGTGAAGAACCGCTACGCTACGCCGACCGCTTCAGCCCCTAGCCTCAGGCCCTCAATTCTCCTCGTGGTGGGAACCATCTCATCCCGGAACACAAGTAGATGAGTGAAGGGACCCACACAGACGGGGCGGCCATGGCGCCGCGCCGGCCCCCCGGGGGGAAGAAAATGCCGCGAACCAAGGCCCTACTGCTCACTGTGCTGATGCTCCTGTTCGCCCGGCCCGGATTCTCTGTGGAGATCAACTACTCCCTCCAGTGCGATGCGTTCGCCACAGCCAGCATCGGCGCCCTGGGAGACCTGGTCGGTAACCCTGAAGACATCCGGGACGGTAAGGAGGCCACGGCGCTGGTCTTTTCGGGCTCGACGGTGCCCTCAGGCGCGTTCTGGAACGGAGTCGCGGAGGTCCACCTGGGCCGTGCGGTTCCCAATATCACCCGCGTGGAGATCGTCCATGGCCTGCCCGGGATCGGGGGTGGTACGTGGGAGCTCTTCCTGCGTGTGGGTGCAGTCTGGCAAAGCATCCTGGTCGGTTTCAGCAACTTCGACAGCACCACCGACGTGGTCACTCTTCTGGCAACCAACGTCTCAGGGGCCAAAGTGGTGGCACGCGGCGGCAATGGGATCACCGCCCCGTCCAACTACCAGTTGTTCGAGTTGCGCGTCATCGGTCCCCAGACGTCGTTCCTCTGCAACGAACAGACCCTGGGCTTCTTCGGTCTCAAGTCGTGTGGGCTGGACACTGATTCCTGCTCGGGGCTGGGCAACAGCTCAAGAGACCCCACCACGCTCTATTCGTTCGTGCCGGGCGCCTCCGAGGTAACTGACCATGGAATCGTACGGGTGGGTCTTGGTCGGGCCGATGTGGATGGGCTGGCCTTCTCGCCGGTCCATGGATTGCTGGCCTTCGAGCTGGTGGACAGCGACCAGGGTTCTCCCAGTGGATCCAGACTTGTCCACATCGCGCCGATAGGCGCAGGAGCCACTGCGCTGGGCGGCGTGCTCCCCGGCAGAAACATTCGCGGTGCGGCGTTCGATGCCGAGGGCCAACTCTGGGCGGTGGACGCGAACGCTGATGAGCTCCTGATCATCGATCCCGTCTCGGGCAATCCGGTGGGAGCCGCCATACCGCTGTTGCTGGGCGGCTCGCCGTTCAACCTGGGTGAGATGTGCGACATTGCCTTCCGCCGTGATGGGCTGTTGACCCTCACTCACGGATCAGCAACCCTGTACGCGCTGAACGTTCAAACCGGAGAGCTGACGGAGGTCTTTCAGGACGACCAGGCGGACGACGAGATCGGCAGCCTGCCGACCCACGCCGGCATCGCCTTTTCCCCGCTATCGCCCTTTGACCTGTACGCCTATGACGTGAGACAGCGCGAGGACATATTCCTCTATGAGACGGAGCAAGGCGTGACACGCACCGAGGTGTACTCCGACATCATCCCCGACTACAATGCAGGTCTCGGAGACCTGGCATCGCAAACGCGGGGCTGCGCCGAACTCCCGCAGCCGGTCTCCGGTCTGCAGCTGGAGGCGGTGGATGGTGGAATCCGCCTACAACTGCAGTGGAGCGACGATGCCTCCGCCGACGGCTACGTGATCTTCCATGATGGCGATGGGGCCGGCCCTTTCTTCCACCTGACAGGGAGCGCCGTCAGCGGCTCCCCAGGGCTCACCATCCAGATGCCTGAGGACGATATCTACTTCCTGGTGGCCGGCGACAACCCGTGCGGCATCGGTCCGAAGCATTAGTCCCGGTTGACAGCAACTCAGCCATCCTCTAGAGTCGCGCTCACGCTTGTCGAGCTCCACCATGAGTCCATCGCGCAACAGCTTCTTTCCGAGGATGCCCACACGGTTGGCAATCATCGCGCTCCTTGCCGGGGCGCTGGCCGGCGTGGGTGTGTTCACATTCCACTACGCCGAGGGGCTCTCCTACTTCAGCACCGATCCGGCCGCTTGCGCCAACTGCCATATCATGCAGTCGCAGTTCGACTCCTGGCAGAAGGCCAGCCATCACGTCCTCGCGACATGCGTGGATTGCCACCTGCCGCACCACGGGCTGGCCAAGTGGCTCGCCAAGGCTGATAACGGTTATCGCCACTCCAAGGGCTTCACATTCCAGGACTTTCACGAGCCCATCCTGATGAAGGAAGGCAACAGCCGGATTCTCCAGAATAATTGCCTGGAGTGCCACGGCGATCTGGTCCATGAGATCGTTTCCGGCTCCACGTCAGACGCTGACGCCGTACAGTGTGTACACTGTCATCAAGGAGTCGGTCATGGGGCGCGCGCCGGCCTGGGTGGGCCGGAGCGGGCCGAGGAAATAGAAAGGTCGGTCCAATGACGGAATCCAGGAGACGGCGAGTTTCCTTGCCGGTCTTCACCGGCGTCGTTCTCATCTTTGGAGTTGCCACCGCTCTGGTCACTGCGCTCCTGATGAACATCTTCGAGCGCAAGATCGAGGCGAAGAACCCCTTCGTGCGCCTGGTGGAGGTGACGGAGGACGATACGGATCCGGAGAAGTGGGGCATCAACTGGCCGCAGCAGTACGACGCGTATCTACGCACCGCCGTGACCACGCGCACGCGCTTCGGGGGTCATGGTGGAAGTGAGGCACTTCCTGATCAGAAGATCGAGCGCGACCCCTGGTTGAAGCGGATGTTCCTCGGGTACGCTTTCTCCATCGACTATCGCGACCGGCGCGGGCACGCATACATGCTGCAGGATCAGGAGAGCACGGAGCGCCTGACCAAGCCGCAGAGCGGCTCCTGCCTGCACTGCCATGCGTCCATCATGCCGCTCTACCGTCAACTGGGCGATGGAGACGCCATCAAGGGCTTCGAGGAGACCTACCGCTACTCCTACCAGGAGCTGCACGGCATGCTCGAGGAGTCGGGCCACGCGCATCCGGTGTCCTGTGTGGACTGTCACGATCCCGCATCGATGCGGCTGCGTGTGACGCGTCCGGGCTTCCTTCAGGGGATTCAGAGCCTGGCGGAGTCGGACGCTCCCGTGCCGCACATGCCCAGCGTCGAGCGCTGGCGCGAAGGCGCGCGCCGGGAACCCTACGATCCCAACGGCGAGGCCTCACGGCTGGAGATGCGTTCGTTCGTCTGCGGGCAGTGCCATGTGGAGTACTACTGTTCCAGCGGCATGAAGCTCACCTTCCCGTGGGGCAACGGCCTCCGGGTGGAGGACGTCGAGCGTTTCTGGAACGAGACCACCTTCGAGGACGGCAGCAGGTTCCTGGATTACAAGCACAAGGAGACCGGCGCGGAGATTCTCAAAGCACAGCACCCGGAATTCGAACTCTGGAGCCAGGGGATTCACGCTCGCAGCAACGTGTCTTGTGCGGACTGCCACATGCCGTACATGCGCGAGGGCGCAACGAAGATCTCGGATCACTGGGTGCGAAGCCCGCTCCTGAACATCAACCGGGCCTGCCAGACGTGCCATCACTTCTCCGAGGAGGAAATGCTGGCGCGCGTGGACGGGATCCAGGAGCGCAACTTGAACCTGCTGCAGCGCGGTGGAGCGGCGCTGATGGACCTGCTGGACGCCATCCGGCAGGCCATGGCCGATGGCGCCGGTGACGAGCAGTTGAGAGCGGCGCTGGAGTTCCAGCGCAAGGCTCAGTGGCGCCTGGACTTCATCGCGGCCGAGAACTCCATGGGCTTCCACGCCCCACAGGAGGCGGCGCGCGTCCTTGCCGAGGCCATCGACTATTCCCGCCAGGGCCAGGTGGCCGCCATGAACTGGCGCCGCGGCGGCGAGTAGAAGCCGCTACTGCTGCGGGACGGGCTGTCCCATGCGGCGCAGCCAGTGGTAGTGCGAGACCAGGCTGGACCGCATGGTCTTGTGGGCCCGGTACGGTACGCCGCGTTCGCGGCAGGCCTGCTCCACAATCCGCGAGAGCTTCGGATAGTGGACATGGCACACCCGTGGGAACAGGTGGTGCTCCACCTGGTAGTTCAGCCCGCCCAGGTACCAGGTGAGGAGCGGGTTGTTGCGGGCGAAATCCACCGTCGTGCGCAACTGATGCGCAGCCCAGTTCTTCCTGAGATCCTCGCGTGCCCGGTCAGGTGACGGGAAATCCGCCTCCTCCACCACGTGCGCCAGCTGGAACACGATGCTCAGCACGACGCCCGTCACCCACAGCGTGCCCACGTAGAACACCAGCACCAGCCAGAACGGGTGGAAGAACGACGGCAGCACCAGGGCCAGGGAGATGGAGGCAACCTTCCCGCCCAGGAAGATAGCCAGATCGCGACCGTGCGGGCGGCCAATCCGGTGGCTGCCCACCTTCCCGCTGGCCCAGTTCAGGAAGTCATCCACCAGCTGCCACTTCATCGTGAGGAAACCGTAGAAGAACCACAGGTAGTAGTGCTGGTAGCGGTGAAGTGCGCGGTGTTTCTGATGCGGCGAGAGCCGTCCAAAAGGACTCAGGCTGATGTCGTCATCCTCACCGGTGATGTTGGTGTAGGTGTGGTGGAACGTGTTGTGCTTGCGCGCCCAATGAAACGAGCTGGCACCCACCAAGTCCATGGACATGGCAGTGAGCTTGTTGAGCCACATGTGGTCAGAGTACGCCCGGTGGCTGCCGTCATGCTGCACGTTAAAGCCGATGCCCGACATGGCGAGGGCCAGCGATACCGCAGCCAGCGAGGCGGACCACCAGTTGGGGGTGAAGAACACCAGCAGGACGTACGAGCCGAAGAACCAGGCGAACACGATGGCGGTCTTCAGGTACATGCTGGGGCAGTCCCGCGGCGACTGCCCGGAGTTCTCGAAATGGGCGGCTACCCGCGCGCGCAGGTCCTTGAGGAACGGATCGGCCCGTTCGAATTCGAGGTCAGCGGTGCTGGAGGTCTCTTGCATGATTGGTCAGGGTCAGGAGGACAGGAACGCCCCCCGGAAGGCGGGCAAAATGCACGGAAGCGCAGTCTACAGGAACCGGGGCGCTTAGTCCAATCCGTCGGGTCGCAGGATGACACCCTCCTGCCTCTTTCCGTTCATGAGCACCGTCAGGGGCCCCGGAAGGCGAATATGGCGAAAAAAGGCCCCGATTTCAAGCGCCGGCTGCCGGAACAGCCAATCCCAGTCGATCTCGCCGTCGCCACTCTCGGGATTCACCGTGAAGTAGCCCACATTGCAGGACGTCAGGTTGTGGAAGAAGTGGGTCCCCTGGGACGGGGTCACGCAAAAGTCGCGGAAGCCCGCCTCGATGATCACCCGTGCCCCGGCGATCTGATCCCAGGTGACAGGGATGCCCAGGAACGGATCGGCGGAACCCCACCGGCCCACGCCCAGCAGCAGATAGTACTTGCCCTCCGCAACCAGCTTGGCGTTCAGGCGGCTGACCTCCTGCGCTGCCTCGCGGCTGCGCGAGCGGTCGAAGTTCTTGTAGTCCACCACCACGAGATCCTGGAGTGCGCGGATCTTGCCGCTTCCCAGCACGCGATCGCTGCGGCAGATGACACGTGCCGGGTCCACGTCATCGAGCTTCGACTCCACCACGTCGTCCGCCATGGCCTGGGGCCGCATCTGCAGGAAGCCGAACTCTCGCGGCGCGCCCGCCGGCGTGGACAGGTTCACGGCGAACTCCACCTCCACATCGGAGCCGGTGCCCCAGGTGCCCATCTCGGTGAGCAGCTTCAGCAGATCGGCCAGCGGGAACTCCGCGTGCTTCAAGACC
>CBDVAL010000021.1:0-24330 GCA_965371955.1 uncultured bacterium
GTGGGGCGCCGTGGCATGCCACGGCTCAAGCCACCCTACCCCACCGAGAAGGGACTCTGGGGCCGCCCCACCCTGGTGAACAATGTCGAGACCCTGGCGTGCGTGCCGGACATCGTGCGCCGCGGCGGCCGGCGCTTTCACGATCTCGGGCGCAACGAGGCGGGCATCAAGCTCTACTGCATCTCCGGCCACGTGAAGCGTCCGGGGACCTACGAGATGCCCCTGGGTGTATGTCTCGACGAGTTGGTGCAGGCTGCCGGCGGCTACGAGGGCGCGCCGCGCGCGTTCTCCCCCGGCGGCGCCAGCTCCGGCTTCCTGCCCATCTCCGAGCGCAAGCGGCCGCTGGACTTCAAGAGCCTGGCGGAGGCCGGCTCCATGCTGGGCAGCGCCGGCGTGGTGGTGCTCAACGACAGCGTGGACCTGCGCGCCGCGGCCCACTGGCAGATGATCTTCTTCGAGGCCGAGACCTGCGGGCAGTGCGCGCCCTGCCGCCTGGGCTGCACCCTGCAGCGCCAGGCCCTGGAGCGCTACATGGAATCCGGCGACGCGGCAGAGTTGCAGCATGTGGAGGACCTGCACTGGGAGATGGAGGAGGGCTCCATCTGCGGGCTGGGCATGGTGGCCAGCCTGCCGCTGGTGTCGGCGAAGAAGCACTTTCCGGAGGACTTCTCGTGAGCGACCGGTTCCAGCTCACCATCGATGGACGCCGGGTGGAGGCGGAGTCCGGCGAGCACGTGCTGGACGCGGCGCGGCGCCTGGACATCGACATCCCCACGCTGTGCCAGGACGACCGTCTGGATCCCATGGGCTCCTGCCGCATGTGCCTGGTGGAGATCGAGGGTGAGCGCCGCCTGCAGCCGTCATGCGCGTTCCTCGCCGTCCCTGACATGGTGGTCACCACCGCCTCGGAGCGCGTGCAGCGTCACCGCAGGATGCTGCTGTCCATGTACCTCGCCGATCACGAGCTCGACACAGATGGGCTGCCGAGGCAGCGTGGCACCGGCAACCGGCTGCGCGAACAGGCCATCACGCACGGCACCAGCTACACCCTGCCCCCCATGAACGCGCCGCGCGTCGGCCGCGAGGATCGCAACCCGTACGTGCACTTCGACCCCGAGGCCTGCATCCTGTGCAACCAGTGCGTGCGTTATTGCGACGAGGTGGAGGCGGTGAGCGCCATCACTCTGGCCGGCCGGGGCGCGGAGACCACCATCGCCACCGTCGATCAGCGCTCGCTGCTGGACACCACCTGCGAGCTGTGCGGCGGCTGCATCGACGTCTGCCCCACCGGGGCCATGACCGAGAAGAAAGCGCGCGGCCTGGACATCGCCCAGGAGGAGCAGGTGCGCACCACCTGCACGTTCTGCGGCGTGGGCTGCCAGGTGGACCTGCACGTTCGCGACAACCAGGTGGTGCGAATCACGTCGCCGCCACCGGGCGAGACCCTCAACGACGGCAACCTGTGCATCAAGGGACGTTTCTCCTACGAGTTCATCACCCATCCGGACCGCCTCACCACGCCCATGGTGCGCGGGGTGGACAACCGGATGCATCCGGCCAGCTGGGACGACGCCATCCGCCGGGCCGCCGAGGGACTGCTCGGCGTCAAGCAGCGCCACGGCGCCGACGCCCTGGGTTTCGTCTCCTCCAGCCGCTGCACCGGCGAGGAGAACTATCTGCTGCAGAAAGTAGCGCGCGCTGTGTTCGGCACCAACAACTGCCACCAGTGCGCGGCCACCTGACACGCCCCCACGGTCGCCGGTCTGGTGACCATGTTCGGAGCCGGGGCGATGACGAATTCCATCGAGGAGATCCGTGGCACGGATCTCATGTTCGTCATCGGCAGCAACACCAGCGAGGCTCATCCCATCATCGCCATGGAGATGAAGCGCGCCGTGAAGGGCGGCACCCGCCTCATCGTCGCCGACCCGCGGGCCATCTGGATGTCGGAGATCGCCGACCAGCACCTGCAGCTCAAGCCCGGCACCGATGTCGCCCTGCTCACCGCCCTGGCGCACGTGATCATCCGCGAGGGCCTGGTGGACCGGGAGTTCATCGATGAGCATTGCGAGAACTTCGAGGCGGTGGCCGAGTCGGTGAAGGACTGCACGCCGGAATGGGCGGAGGAGATCACCCATGTCCCGGCGGAGGAGATCCGCATCGCCGCCCGCGCCTACGCCACCACACCCAAGGCCGGCATCTACTACACCCTGGGGATCACCGAGCACACCCACGGCACCGACAACGTCTACGGCCTGGCCAACCTGGTGCTCATGACCGGCCATCTGGGCAAGAGGAACGCCGGCATGAACCCGCTGCGCGGCCAGAACAACGTCCAGGGCGCCAACGACGCCGGCGCCACGCCCACCTTCCTGCCCGGCTACCAGCGCGTGGAGGACCCGCAGGTGCGCGCCCGGTTCGAGAAGGCCTGGGGCGTGCCCGTGCCGCCGAAGGAGGGCATGAACCTGAACGTCATGATGAAGCAGATGGCCAAGGGGAAGGTCAAGGGCCTCTATGTCATCGGTGAGGACCTGGTGATGTCGGAGCCCAACGCCGCCAACGTGGAGCTGGGCCTGAACCAGTGCGAGTTCATCGTGCTGCAGGATATCTTCGAGAACGAGACTTCGCGATTCGCCGACGTCCTCCTGCCCGCCGCCTGTTTCGCCGAGAAGGAGGGCGTATTCACCAACTCCGACCGCAGGGTGCAGCGGGTGCGCAAGGCGGTGGAGCCGCCGGGCGAGGCCCGCCCCGACTGGGAGATCCTGTGCGATTTCGCCCGCGCCGCCGGCTACGCCATGCCGCACTACGAGCACCCACGGGAGATCTACGCCGAGATGGCGTCGCTGGTGGACGGCTACGCCGGCATCAACCACCAGCGCATCGACAGCGAAGGAGGGTTGCAATGGCCGTGCCCCAGCGAGGATCACCCGGGCACGCCCACGCTGCACTGCGAGGGGCCCATGCGCGGCAAGGGACAGTTCATGGCCATCACCTACCGCCCCAGCGCCGAGCTGCCCGACGAGGATTACCCGCTGCTGCTATCCACCGGTCGCACGCTCTACCACTACAACGTGGGCACCATGACGACGCGCTCCGCCGGCGCCATGGCGCGCCAGCCGGGTGCGTTCATCGAGATGCACCGTCGCGACGCCAGGAAACGCGGCGTCAGGGAGGGTGATACCGTAAGGGTCACCTCCCGGCGCGGCACGGTGGAGGCCAGGGTGAACGTCAGCCCGCGCATGCGCCCCGGTTGCGTCTGGATGCCGCTGCACTTCGCCGACAGCAACGTGAACCTCGTCACAAATGACGCCGGGGACTCCATCACCGGGACCGGCGAGTACAAGGTATGCGCGGTGCGCGTGGAGAGTGCGGGTACGGGCGCGGCCTGAAGCCTGTCCTTCAGGGCAGGAAGCGCACTGTGATCCGCGCCTCCTCGTCGAACAATTCCCGGCTTCCGCCCAGCGTCTTTCCCACGCCGGCCAGCACGGCGAACCGGTGGCTGAGCTGCAGCCCGGCCTGGAAGCGCAGCGCGTAGCTCGTCTCATCCGGCCCGGCAAAGTCCACCACGACCTCCGGCTCGGCGGCAATCCACCAGCGCGGATGATTCCAGGAGAACATCGACGATACGGAGAGCACCGTCACGCCCGGCGCTTCAGGCTCGTCATGGCTGAGGGACTTGGTGAGCCGGAAGCTGGGGAAGATGCCCACACCGTGGCCTGGATACGCCGAGAACGTCACCAGCGGGGCCACGGCCCACTGCGCCTTGCCGGTACGGTCCTCCAGGTCGCCTGTGGGAAGCACCAGCTCCAGGCCGAAGCCCACCGCATCGATGTAGTGCCTGGGGCTGCGCCGGTCCACCTTGCGCAGGAACTGCAGGCGGGTGTCACCGAAGTCGCCGGTCTGGTCCTCTTCGAAGTCCAGATGGGTGTACGGGACGATCAGACGGAAGATGTCACGCCGGGTCACCGCCCAGTCGGCGCGTACGATGGTGGTATAACCGCGCTCCAGCAGGTGTTCGTCGGCCTCGAAGACGCGCTCTTCCAGATCCACGCGGTGGCGGAAGTACAACGGGTCGACGCCATTGTCCACTCCCGTCCCGGGCTCGGCGGCCCACGACGAAGGTGTGGATTGCGCATGCAGCGGCGAGGCGCACAGAAGCGCACCAACGCACAGCAACAGGGTCTCACGGCCAAGCATCCAGATCTCCTTCAGGGACGAGCGCCCTGCTGCCGCATCCGGACAGCAGGGCAAGCCGCGTATTCTAGGCCGGATGCACCGTGGGCTGTCAACCGGACCGCGCCGCGGACCGCGCTTCGCGGGTGGCTTGCATTGGCAGCGGCGGTTCCGTCATCATGGAGGGCTCCATGAACCCCGGGCTCCCCCGCCGAGGCCAGCGCACCATGTCCGAGAACACCATAAGGGTCCGCATCGCGCCGTCGCCCACGGGCGATCCGCATCTGGGAACCGCCTACCAGGCGCTGTTCAACTACGCGTTCGCGAAGGGGCGCGGTGGTGTGTTCGTGCTGCGAATCGAGGACACCGACCGCGCGCGCTCCACGCCGGAGTCGGAAGCAGCCATCATGGAATCTCTGGCGTGGCTGGGCCTGCAGTGGGACGAGGGCCCGGACGTGGGTGGCCCGCACGCTCCGTACCGTCAGAGCGAGCGCAGCGACCTCTACCGTGAACACGTGGATCGGCTCCTGCAGGCCGGCCACGCCTATCGCTGCTTCTGCACACCGGAGCGGCTGGCCGAGATGCGCGCGGCGCAGAGCGGGGCGCAGACCGGCTACGATGGCCATTGCCGCGATATTGACCCGGACCGGTCCGCGCAGCGCGCCGGCGACGAGACGCATGTGGTGCGCATGAAGGTGCCCGTGGAGGGCGAGTGCTCGTTCCAGGATCTGCTGCGCGGCGAGATCCGCAAGGACTGGGCCTCGGTGGACGACCAGATCGTCCTCAAGTCGGATGGCTTCCCGACCTACCATCTGGCCAACGTGGTGGACGATCACCTCATGGGGATCACCCATGTCATCCGCGGTGAAGAGTGGATCAGCTCGGTCCCCAAGCACGTGGAGCTCTACCGGCACTTCGGCTGGGAGCCGCCGGTGTTCTGCCACCTGCCGCTGCTGCGCAACCCGGACAAGTCGAAGCTCTCCAAGCGCAAGAACCCCACGTCCATCCACTACTACCGGCGCGCGGGCTTCCTGCCGGAGGCACTGCGTAATTTCCTCGGCACCATGGGCTGGGCCATGCCCGGCGGCGAGGAGAAGTTCACCCTGGACGAGATGTGCGGGAAGCTGCAGCTGGAGAAGATCTCCCTGGGCGGCCCGGTGTTCGACGTGGCCAAGCTGAAGTGGCTCAACGGCCGCTATATCCGCGAGGACTACGACGCCGATGCGCTGCTGACGGCACTGGAGAACTGGTCGTTGAGCCGCGACACCTTCGCGCGCATCGTGCCGCTGGTGCAGCAACGCCTGGAGACGCTGTCCGACTGGGGAAGGCTCACCGCGCCGTTCTTCGCCGACGAGATCCCGCTGGACCCGGAGTCGTTGAAGCTCAAGGGCAAGGAGCCGGACGAGGTGGTGCAGATCCTGCAGATGGCCGTGTGGCGACTGGAGGCGCAGCGTGATTTCTCGGCAGCGGCATTGGACGCGGCACTGCGCCGCTTCGCCGAGACCATCGAGGTCAAGCTGCGCGACCTGACCGTGCTGTTCTACGTGGCCCTGAGCGGTGCGCCGGTGTGGACGCCGCTGTTCGACTCCATGTCCATCCTGGGGTCGGACCTGGTGCGGGTGCGGCTCCGCCGTGCGGTGGCGGCCCTGGGCGGGATCAAGGGCAAGAAGAGGAAGCAGCTCGAAAAGCGATACGCGGACAGCTTCGGAGCGCGGCCATGAGCAGCACCGCAGAAGACGCCGCGAGCACCGGCGAGCGCGCCGACTTCATCCGCACCATCGTCAGGGAGGACATCCGCACGGGTAAACACGACGGCCGGGTGGTCACGCGTTTTCCGCCGGAGCCCAACGGCTACCTGCACATCGGCCACGCCAAGTCGATCTGCGTCAACTTCAACGTGGCGGCGGAGCACGGCGGCCGCACCAACCTGCGCTTCGACGATACCAACCCCTGCAAGGAGGAAGCCCGTTACGTCGAGGCCATTCAGGAGGACGTTCGCTGGCTGGGGTTCGATTGGGGTGGAGAGGCACTTTTCGCGTCGGACTACTACGAACGACTCTACGCCTTCGCCGTGCGGCTCATCGAGCGCGGCAAGGCGTACGTGGACGACCTCACCGCCGACGAGATCCGCGAGCACCGCGGCACCCTCACCGAGCCGGGGCGCAACAGCCCGCATCGGGAGCGCTCCGTGGAGGAGAACCTCGACCTGTTCTCGCGCATGCGGGCAGGCGAGTCTCCCGACGGATCCCGGGTGCTGCGTGCGAAGATCGACATGGCCTCGGGCAATCTCAACATGCGCGACCCGGTGCTCTACCGGATCCTGAGGGCGACTCACCACCGCACCGGCGACGACTGGTGCATCTATCCCATGTACGACTTCGCCCACCCGCTGTGCGATGCCGTGGAGGGGATCACCCATTCGCTGTGCACGCTGGAGTTCGAGGCTCATCGCCCGTTGTACGACTGGGCCCTGGCGGAGGCGGAGGCGGAGAACCGTCCGCAGCAGTATGAGTTTGCCCGGCTCAACCTGGGCTATACCGTGCTGAGCAAGCGCAAGCTCACACAGCTTGTCGACGAGGGACTGGTCAGCGGGTGGGATGACCCGCGGATGCCCACTCTGGCAGGCCTACGCCGCCGCGGCTACACGCCCGCGAGCATCCGGAACTTCTGTGCGATGATCGGCCTGGCCAAGCGCGACAGCGTGGTGGACGTGGAGAAGCTGGAGTTCAGCATCCGCGAGGAACTCAACAGGACCGCGCCCCGGGTGATGGCGGTGCTGCGCCCGCTCAAGGTGGTGCTCACCAACTACCCCGAGGATCAGACGGAGGAGCTGGAGGCGGTGAACAACCCGGAGGATCCGTCCGCCGGTTCGCGCAACCTGGGTTTCTCCCGTGAGCTTTACATCGAGCGCACCGACTTCATGGAGGATCCGCCCAAGAAGTTCTTTCGGCTGGCTCCGGGGCGTGAGGTGCGACTCAAGCACGCCTACCTGATCACCTGCGATGAGGTCATCAAGGATGGGGCCACCGGTGAGGTGACGGAGCTGCGCTGCACCTACGATCCGCAGACCCGCGGCGGGGACTCCAGGGGGCGCAAGGTCCGCGGCACGCTGCACTGGGTATCGGCGGCGCATGCCATGCAGGTCGAGGTCCGGCTCTACGATCATCTGTTCCGCGAGGCGAACCCCGGGCTGGGCGGCGACTTCCGCGACCACCTCAACCCGGCATCGCTCGAAACCCTGACCGACTGCCGGGTGGAGCCGAGCCTGGCGGACGCCGGTCCGGAGGAGCGCTACCAGTTCATGCGACAGGGCTACTTCTGTCTGGACTCGGTGGACTCCACACCGGAGCGGCCGGTATTCAACCGCACCGTGGCCCTGCGCGATACCTGGGCCAGGCTGCAGACGACGAAGAAATAGCCACGAGGTCCATCATGCTTCGCAACAGTCCTTTGAGGTTCCTGGCCGTCGCTCTCTGCCTCACCGTGGGAGTTCCCGCCATGGCGGGCAAGTTCTCCACGAAATGCGGCTCGGCCAAGATCCCCAAGACGGATCGTAACGGCGCGATCTGCCTGGCCCTGTGCGGCGGCGGATCGGACTCGGTAACGTGCGTGGCCACAACGGCCGACCGGTTGACCGTGGAGACCGGCGAGGTCTCGCCGCTCCAGGGACCGGCGTCCGGACTGCGGATCCGCATCCTCGGCAAGGAGGTCACCCTGGGACAGCTGGCGGACCGGCTGGGCAAGGTCAGCGGCTGGAAGGTGCGCATCCGTGGGGGCTTCGAGAAGCTGGAGCTGGCCCCGGGCCAGTGGAAGGGCAACTGGGAGGATCTGCACAAGCTGCGCTGGAAGATCTCCAACGCGGGCCGGGTCCACCTGGCCGCCGACGCCGAGAAACGAACCTTCACGTTCTCGGTGCGGGCTTTTTGACATGGGGCAGAACAGAGGAGACGACCGATGACCGCAAAGAACGTGCTGGGGACGTTCCTGGAGAGCTGCTGCACCGACCCCATGACGGGCTGGCACCGCAACGGACGCTGCGAGACCGACGGCCAGGACGTCGGCCGTCACGTGGTATGCGCCCGGGTCACCGAGGAGTTCCTGGCCTTCTCGCGCGCACAGGGAAACGACCTGTCCGTCGCCGCTCCGGAGGCCGGGTTTCCGGGGCTCAAGCCCGGCGACTGCTGGTGCCTGTGCGCGGAGCGCTGGAAGCAGGCGCTGGACGCCGGCGTCGCCCCGAAGATCCGTCTTGCCGCCACGGAGGAGTCAGCGCTGGAGGTCGTCACCCTCGATGAACTCAGCGACCACGCCCTGGATTTGCACTAGCGACGGGCTAGTTCTCAAGAACTGCAGTCCAGTTCAGGACCAGCGTGAGCGGTTGCGGCTTGCTCTCCGACAGCGGTGTGTTGACCAGGAAGCGCTGGCCGTCGGAGGACACGTCATACGACGAGAAGATGGACTCGGCGCTCGTCTGGAACAGAGGTCGGACCGTGCCCACCGCAAAGCGACCGCCGGCTGTGGAGATCTCCGCCGCCATCAGGATGCCCTCCTCCGTGCGGTAGAAGATCTCGTTGCCATCCTCTCGCCATCTCGGCTGCCCACCGCCTCTGGTGGAGACCTGCCACTTGGCAGAGCCCTCCGGAAACGGCCCGACGAGAACCTCGTCGCGGCCCGATTGGTCCGAGGTGTAGGCGATCCAGTTGCCATCGGTGGAGAGCCGGGCATCCAGCAGACCCCCCAACTCCGGGAGGAACGTCACCTCACCCTCCGTGGCCATGCCCAGCGTTGTCTCACCGCCGGTTGTGCTGGTACCGAACAGCAACGTACGGCCATCCGGCGTCCAGCCGAACGGGAACATGTCGCCGGCCGACTCGGCCAGCTGTTTGCCGGCCCCGGAGCCGTCTGCCGGCTTGCTGTACGGCTGGTAGCCGCGCTCGCGAGCTGATGCGAACGTCACATGGGTCCCGTCCGGTGTCCACAGAGCACTGAAGTCGTCCCCTTCATCGAAAGTGAGTCGGCTCTTCGTGCCGCTTTCCAGGTCATAGACCCAGATGTCCCCCTTGCCCGACTCGGGGTTGATCCGGGTCACCGCCAGCATGCGGCCATCCGGCGACAGGGTGGGGCCATCGTACTGTGCCGGCTCGCCCACTTGGCCCAGTTCGTTGCCCTCCCGGTCGAGCCAGGTGAGCCGGGTGTTGATGAAGGCCTGGCCCGCGTGGTAGACCAGGACCCCGGTCCTCGACACTGAAAACGCCCCGCGGCTGAAGCTGGAGTCAAAGACCACATCGGACGCCACAATGATCGGATCACCCTGGATCTCGAGGGCTGTGGGGTCGAACGGCTGGGCAAGTAGCGTCCCCTCCCGGTTATAGAGAATGTGGCCGTCGTGGTACTCGACGTTGGAGGCCACCTCCAGCACGGCCTTCCCCTCGCTCACACCGCCGCTGAGAGAGCCGACCCGGAGGGCCGGACTCTGGCCGGCCCCGGCGGTGCTGCTCCGATCCAGGAAGAGGAAGTGATCACCGTCCGGCAGGAAGTGGGGGTAGCGATGCGTGAACACCCTGGATTCGGCACCTGCGGTCACCGGCACCGGCTCGCCACTGCCGGCAGGGACCCGGTACACCGGACCCAGATAGTTGGGGGTGAAGAGGATGACTCCGTCCTCGTTCCAGCTCCCGCCACGTCCGTCGGGGGCGTCGGCCAGAATCAGGGGCGGCCCGCCCTCGGCGCTGACCTTCTTGAGCTTGCCGGCAGCGAAGAAGCCGATGAACTTGCTGTCCGGCGACCAGAACATGCGGCGAGCACCGTCGGCGCCGGGCAGGGGCAACGCCTCCAGCGCATCCAGGGATCGTACCCAGAGCTGGTATCGCCCCCCTTGCCGGGCGGTGAAGGCGATGCGCGTGCCATCGGGCGAGAGGACGGCGGAGCCGGTGCTCATCCCGGCGACCACATAGGACGAGTTCTCCGGTGGCGGGATGGAGGCGCGCACCACGCGCGGCTCCTGAACGGGTCGCAGCAGGGTCCAGGCGCCGAGCACAGCAAGAGCCGTGGCCAGCAGCAGCGTGGTGGCGAACCATGGACCGCCGCGGGGTGTCGCGGCCACCGTTCCGGCCGGCAACGCGCCCGCGTCCGGTCCGGCGACATCGGTGGCCGCAGCGGCGTCCAGCCGGCCGGCTGCCGTGTCCTCCGCCAGCGCCTGAATCTCCAGCTTCAGATCGTGCACCGACTGGCGCCGCTGCTCCGGGTCCTTCACCAGACAGGTGTCGATGAGGCGCTGCAGGCCCCACGGCAGCCCGGGCGCCGTCTCGGCCAGGCGGCGTGGCGTGTCCTTCAAGATGGACGCGATGACCAGGGCCTGGGTGGTGCCCTCGAAAGCGCGCCGGCCCGTGGCCATCTCGTGCAACACCGCGCCGAGGGCGAAGATGTCGCTGCGGGCATCGGCCTCCTTGCCCTCGAACAGCTCCGGCGCCATGTACTGGAAGGTCCCGACGATGGCGCCCTGTGCCGTGAGGGCCGTGAGGGGACTGGTGAGCGTGGGGGACGAGGTCAGATCGCCGGCCAGTCCCCCGACGGCAGCGCTCTTGGCCACGCCGAAATCCAGCAGCTTGGCGCCCGAGGGGGTGACCATGATGTTGCCCGGCTTGAGATCCCGATGCACCAGCCCGGCCCGGTGGGCGCTGTCCAGGGCATCGGCAACCTGCACGGCCAGCCCCAGCAACTCCCCGGGCGGCAGCGGCCCGCGCTGCAGGCGCGCCGCCAGGGACTCGCCCTGCAGGTGCTCCATGACCAGATAGTCGAGACCCTCCTCGCGGCCGATGTCGTGCAGGACGCAGATATGGGGGTGATTGAGGCTGGAGATGATGCGCGCCTCGCGCCCGAAGCGCTCCTGGAAGCCGGGGTGGGAGGCCAGTTCCGGCGGCAAGATCTTGATGGCCACATCGCGGCCCAGGCGGGTATCACGGGCCCTGTAGACCTGCCCCATGCCGCCCGAGCCGATAGCCTCGACGATCTCGAAGTGCCCGAGCCGCTTGCCTGCGGGCAGGCTCATGTCGCTGGTTCGTTCCATGGAGACAAAGCTTACTCCAGTTTCTCCATCCGAGGGCCCCGCTTGCTCAACGCCGACCACCACGGCGGCCGGGATGCCTCGGGGAACCGGCGCGGACGTGCCGGGCGAACTCGTCCGCGACCTTGCGGGGCTCTCGATCCAGCCGACGTTTGAAGGCTTTCGACACCGGCGTCCCGGGTTGGTGGTGGGCGCTCCAGCGGATCATCTCCATCAGGACCGGGACCAGAGCCAGGCCCTTCTCGGTCAGCCGGTAGCGATACTTGGCGCCGTGCTCGGGGTCGCTGTGCCTGGTCACGATCCCACCGTCCTCGAGGCGCTTGAGGCGATCGGCGAGGATGTTGGTGGAGATGCCCTCGCCGGACCTGAGGAAATCGCCGTAGGTGGTGTGCTCGGTGAAGACGAGATCGCGCACGATGAGCAGCGTCCAGCGGTCGCCGAACAGGTCGAGGGCGAAGACCACCGGGCATCGGGATCGATGTTTCGATGAACCGGGCACGAGGAGAGCCTAACAGAATTTTTGCAAGTATTTTACTTGCAAATTGCAAGTAACTAGTCTAGCATTGCTCCCTGTCAGAAGAAACCAACCACACCGCGTCCGGAGGAATGTCATGAGCAACCGTCTCACACTGCACGAATTGACCGCGTCGCCGAACAATGTGAAGGCCCGTATCGCACTGGGTTACAAGGGCCTGGAGTATGAACGAGTGCCCCTGGAGCTGAACGAGTTCCCCGGCGACCGGTCCGCGGTGGTCCGGCTGTCCAGGCAGCCGCGCCTGCCGGTGCTGCAGGATGGGCAGACGGTCCTCTTCGGCTCGGATGCGATCCTACGCTACCTGGAGGCGAACTTCCCCGAGGCGCCGCCGATCTTCACCGACGATTACCAGGCTTTCGGCGAGATCGAACAATGGGAGATGTTTTCCAGGACCCAGCTCGGCGAGCCCATCGGAATGATCTTCGCCCAGGCCTGCGCGCCTGAGCCTGACACCGAGGTCATCGCCAAGGCCAACCGGCTGCTCAACGACCGCACCGGCGCCCTGGAGGACAAGTTGAGCAGCGGCGAGTTCCTGGTGGGCGATCACCTCACGGCGGCCGACATCGTCTGTGCGTCGCTCCTCTACCTGGCGGACCTGACCGAGGAAAATGCCGGCTCCCAACCCGTCACCGGCTTCTTCCTCGCTCACCTGAAGCTCGGCGAGGGTCGCGAGAAGACTCGCGCATGGGTGCGACGGGTGATGGCCCACGACCCGGTCAAGGGCCGGCGCTAGCGCTGCGCCGCCTGCAGCATCTCCTTGACCTGGTGCAGCCCGACGGTGCGCTCCCGAGGGTCAGGAGCGAGCATGCTGCGCAGCAAGGGTTGGAAGGTTTCCGGCACTGATGCGGCCATGTGTTCCGCGTCGATGCAGCGGACTTCGTCCAGGATCTGGAGAAGGTTTCGATCCTCGAATGAGCGTTTTCCGGCCAGAAGCTCGAACAGGATGAGACCGAATGCGAAGATATCGCTGGCCGCCGTGGCGGGCTCGCCGTTCGCCCGCTCCGGGGACATGTAGGCCGGCGTCCCTGCGACGGCGCTCCGATCCTCGCTGGGAGCAGGGAGCGTCTCGTCGTCCGAACTGGAGATGGAGAACCGTGCAGCCAGTCCGAAGTCGAGGATCTTGACCATCGCGTCGTCCGTGATGATGATGTTGGCCGGCTTGAGATCCCCGTGGACGACACCCGCGGCGTGGGCCGCGGCCAGGCCCGCCGCAATCTGCGACCCGATGCTGACCACTCGCTCCGCCGGAAGCGGTGCCTCGGAGAGGCATTCCTTGAGCGTGCGCCCGCTCAGGAACTCCATCACGATCATCAAGATCCCTTCGCTGTCATCAAGATGGTGGACGGTGCACACGTTCGGATGGTTGAGTGCGGCAGCCGCTTGTGCCTCCGCGTGAACGGCGGGCCGTTGATCCGCGGTCCTGTGAAGGATCTTCAGGGCCACCTCTCTCTGGAGAATCTGGTCGAACGCGCGGAAGACGGTGGCGAAGGAACCGGCACCGACGTTCTCCTCGATGCGATAGTGGGAGATGACGTTCCCGGGACGAAGGCGTACGGCCGGGTCGATCTTCTCCTGGCCGGGAATCCAGTTCTCCGGACACATCCCGCCGGTCTGCAGCGCGTTCAGGATCCGTAGGATGGACTCGGTCCGGCGCCCCACGCTCATGTTGTGGACCACCTGGAACTGGATCACCGCCGTGGGGTCGATGATGACCAGCCCCCGAAGCGCAACGCGCTGGGGCGCCACGTAGGCGTGGTACGCCGTGGCGGCCTTCCCCTCCGGGTCGCTTCCCAACGGGAACCGGATGGGCCCGAGGCCACCTTGCGACCTCGGCGTGGCAATCCAACGCTCGTGCATCTCCACGGTGTCGGTGCTCGCGGCCAGGATCTCGACGCCACGATCGCGGAATTCGTCGTATCGTTCACTCAGCGCCGAGAGCTCGGTGGGACAGATCAGCGAGAAATCTCGCGGATAGAACAGCAGGATCAGCCAGCGATCCCTGTAGTCCTCGAGGCGTCGTGTCTCGCGGGAAGACTCCGAGCCCGAGGTGCACTGGATCTCGAAGTCGGGTGCCCGTCGTCCGACGAGCGTCGTCGCTGCTGGTGGCTCACTCATGTCTTGGGGTCCGCGCTGCAGAGCTTACATCCCTCGCGCGTGCAGGGTCAAGGCGGGCCTCTGCGGCGGGACACCACCTCACTCATCAGCGCCAGCGGGTTGCGGTCCATGTCGCGAAAGAAGGCCAGCCACAGATCATGGTCCTCCGCCTTGTGGGCCAGGACCGGCTCCTGGTCGAATGTCACGCCCCGGTCCGCCAGCGTTGCATGAGCGGCCTGGATGTCCTCCACCTTGTAGTAGAGGATCGACGCCGGATGGTCGAACTCCGGCTTCTCGGCGATGCCCAGCATGAGCCGGACACCGCCACAGTCGAAGAAGGCCATGTTGGGAACCTGGAACAGGAACTTCATCCCCAGGGTATCGCGGTAGAACGCCGTGGCCTTCTCCAGATCCTTGACCGTCACGCAGATCTGACCGATGCCGGACAACCCGAACTCCTTGGCGCCGTCGCTCATGCCTACCCCTCCCTGCCCGCAACCTTGACCGGCAGCCTCCTGCGGGCTATTATAGTTAGCTTAGCTAAGGAAACTATACCATGTCGTCACGCCCCCGTCCACCGCGCCCCGACCCCAAGCAGATAGCCCAGCGGCTGCACTCCGCCGCCATCCACCTGCTGCGCCGATTGCGAGTGGAGGATCAGGCCTCCGGCCTGACCGCCCCGCGCCTCTCGGCCCTTTCGGTGGTGGTCTTCGCCGGTCCCATCCGCATGGGCGATCTGGCCGCCGCGGAGCAGGTCCGGCCCCCGACCATTTCCCGCCTGGTCAAGGAGATGGAGCGCGATGGCCTGGTCCGGCGCGTGCCCGATCCGGGCGACGATCGCGTGCAACAGGTGCAGGCCACGGCGAAGGGACGGCGGGTTCTGGAGGAGGGTCGCCGCCGCCGGGTGCATAGGCTCGCCTCGGACCTCGCCGACCTGCCGCCGCGGGAACTCAAGGCGCTGGCACGCGGAGCAGAACTCCTGGACCGCGTTGCCCGCCGGGGGCCGCGGCAACGCTGACGCAGGCACGGCACCGAGATCCACTCGTTGGCACCGCCAGCGCCTTGAGATGCTTACCCCCTAGGCATATAATAGACTCATGAGATTGCCACGGCAGGTCCGCGAGAGTTTCCGGCGCTATGGCAGTGAGGGGGGGCGTGCCCGGGCGGCACGGATGCAGCCCGAGGCAAGGCGCGCCGTGGCACGAAGGGCCGCTACCGTGCGTTGGGTTCGGGCCAGATTCGGCGACGCCAGCTTTGAAGCGCTCGGGTTGCCGGGAGGCGACCTGGTGGACGCAGGTCTCGCCGACCTGGCCGACGGCAACACGACGCTCGCGAGCCTTCTCGTGTCGCTTGCGGCCCCTCGGCTGCGTCGCGAGGGAGTGCCGATCCGCTCGGCCGACGCGGAGCCCGAGCAGCGCCTCTACGATCGGCTGGCCGAGACCGAGGGCGATCTGGCGCATGCGCGCTACGTGGCCTACCTCCGGCAGGTCGTTTCCTTCGCCGATGCCCTCACCATGGTCCGCCATCGTCGAGACCGGCGTGCGTCGTAGTCTGACACGAGACGGGATTCAGGCCCTGATGAAGGAGTTGGCGCGCTCCGCGCCAGGACGCAGGTCCTACCGGGTCCTCTTGCTCGGAGGGACCACGGCGGTCTACGAGGGTTGGAGGGCTTCCACCATCGATGCCGATCTGCACGCGGATCGCGACGAGGTGTTTCGCGACATCCAGGCCATCAAAGAGCGCCTCGAGCTCAACGTCGAGTTCGTTCGACCGGAGGACTTCGTCCCTGCGCTGGCCGGAACGGAGGGCCGACACATCTTCTTAGAGGCGGTCGGCCGGGTGAGCTTCTATCACTACGATCCGTACGCGCAGCTTCTATCCAAGGTGGTCCGCGGTTTCCGCCGCGACCTCGAGGACGCGGAGCAGTTTCTGGCGACCGGTCTGGTGGACCCCAGCGAGTTCCGCGCTCTCGTACGCAGGATCCCGGAGCCAGCCTTTGCCCGCTATCCGTCGCTGTCCCGGCACGCCATCCTCGAGGCGGTCGACGGGTTCCTCGCGCGGCGGCGCAGCTAACTGCTAGCGGCTCGTTCTCCCGGTGTATGAACCGACCGATCACGTCCTCGAGCACCAGTCCGTTCCCAGCGCTTTCTCCGCCCGGCGCCGCAAACGGGCGCAGGTGCCCGCCTCCTTGCCGGAGCGACGGAGCACCTCGCCGGGTGTGAGAATCACAGATTCTGGTCAAGAGAGATTTTACTCAATGTTTACAAACCATTGGCCGCCCCGGGACGTCTAGTTATATGTGGGCCCGGGCAGGAGAATCGCCGGGAACCTTTTTCCCAATCTTCCCGTAGTACCCGACGCAAACGTAGTCCGAACCTATTCATCGCGGGGGACACAACAATGCCAGCCAGTCAGTCTTTCTTCCGGCGCTTCCTGACCATCCTGGGGATCACTCTCCTGGCCGTCGTCGTGGTTGCCGGCAGCGGATACCTTTACTTCAAGACCGTGGGCAGCGCCTCGGCCGCCGAGACGCAGACCGCCCAGTCCGACGACGCGTCGGACAAGGATGACCAGGCCACGGATGACCAGGATGCCGAATCCTCCGACGAGAAAGACGGCGAAGGAGAGGACGGCGAGGACGAAGAGAAGGAAACCGCCATCCCGGTGAGCGTGCACGAGATCGCCCGCGGGTCGGTCTCCTCGTACATCAACGCCACCTCGAACCTGGTGGCCGAGAACGAGGTCCAGGTGCTTGCCGAGACCGAGGGCCGCGTCGAGGAGTTGCTCATCGAGGAGGGCCAGCAGGTCACGAAGGGCCAGTTGCTGGCCGCTCTGGTGCGCGACGACGAGCAGATCGCCTACGAGAAGGCAGAAGTAAGGCTGGCCAACGCGAAGAGCGCCTTCGACCGGGCACAGCGGCTGGGCAAGCAGGGTCTGGTCACCCAGGAGGATCTCGACAAGGCCACCATGGAGCATCGGGTGGCCCAGCAGGAGCTGGCCGAGGCCGAGTGGAACCTGAACAAGACCGAGATCCGCGCGCCGTTTGACGGCCGCGTCACCACCCGCAACATCACACTGGGCCAGCACGTCCGGCCCGGTGACGAGCTATTCACGGTCACGGACTTCGACCCGCTGATCTCGCGCATCTTCCTTCCCGAGAAGGACATCATCGGGCTGGAGGAGGGCCGCAGCGTGCGCATCACGCTGAAGTCCGACGACAGCATCGAGTTCGACGGCCGCATCCGCCAGATCAGCCCGGTGGTGGACACCTCCACCGGCACCGTGAAGCTGACCCTGGAGGCCATCCAGCCCCCGCCGGGCGTGCGTCCAGGCGGCTTCGTCAAGATCGCCATCGTGCGCGAGACCCACCCCGACGCCATCCTGCTGCCGCGTGAGGCCGTGATCCGCGAGCTGCAGTCGGCTCACGTGTTCGTGGTCAGGGAGGACCAAACCGCCGAGAGGCGCGATGTCACCCTGGGCATGGAGGAGGGCGACCATCTGGAGGTCACCTCCGGTCTCGAGAGTGGCGACGTGGTGGTGGTGGCCGGCCAGGGCGGGCTGAAGAACGGCAAGACCGTCAAGGTCATCTCCGACTCCGATTCCACACAACAGGCTTCCGACCTCTCCGAGAACGATGAGGCGGACGACTCCGCCAACGGCTAAGAGCCGATAGCGCGAGGAAATATCATGGGTATCGTCGACTTCTCTCTGAGGCGTCGGGTCACCATCTCCATGTGCGCCGTGGCCGTCGTGCTGTTCGGCATGGTGGCCTTCGGACGCCTTCCCATCAACCTTCTGCCGGACATCTCCTACCCCAGCCTGACGGTGGAGACCCGCTTCCCGGGCGCTGCCCCGGGCGAAGTGGAGGCGCTGGTGAGCCGGCCGGTGGAGGAGCTGGTGGGCGTGGTCAGTGGCGTCCAGCGCCTGACCTCCGTGTCCCGTCCCGGCCTGTCCCAGGTGACGCTGGAGTTCGGCTGGGGCCGCGACATGGACTATGCGGCCATCGACGTGCGGCAGAAGCTGGACATGCTGCAGCTCCCCCAAGGGATTGAGAAGCCCATTCTGCTGCGCTTCGACCCGGCCAACGATCCCATCGTCCGGCTCTACCTCACCGGCGACGACGACCTGTTCCGGCTGCGCTACGTGGCCGAGGAGATCCTCAAGAAGGACATGGAGTCCACCGACGGCGTGGCCGCCATCAAGGTCAACGGCGGCTTCGAGGAGGAGATCCAGATCCAGGTGGACGAGGGCAAGCTGTCGCTGCTGAACCTCACCATGGCCGAGGTGAACCAGAAGCTCCGGGCGGAGAACATCAACCAGGCCGGCGGCAGCCTCTACGAGCGCGAGGCTCGCTACCTGGTGCGTGCCAAGAACGAGTTCGAGTCGCTGGACGACATCCGCGCGACCGTCCTGGCGTTGCGCGACGGCCGCAAGATCACCCTCGGTGACGTGGCCACCGTAAAGCGTGGCCACAAGCGCCGCGAGGTCATCACCCGCCACGCCGGCGAAGAAGCCGTGGAGCTGGCGATGTACAAGGAGGGCGACGCCAACGTCGTCAGCGTGGCCCGGGCCATCCGCAGCCGCCTCGATCACGTGAAGGGCGACCTGCCCGAGGATATCGAGGTGGTGATCGGCGTGGATCAATCGCGCTTCATCCAGGCTTCCATCAACGAGGTGCTGAACAATGCCGGCATCGGCGGCTTCTTCGCCATCCTGGTGCTGCTGTTCTTCCTCAAGGACCTGCGCAGCACCCTGATCATCGGTGCCTCCATCCCCATCTCGGTGGTGGCGACGTTCTTCATGATGTACCAGACCGGCACGTCCCTGAACATCATGTCGCTGGGAGGCCTGGCCCTGGGCGTGGGCATGCTGGTGGACAACGCCATCGTGGTGCTGGAGGCCATCTTCAAGCGACGCGAGGCCGGTATGTCGGCCCTGGAGGCATCCAAGCTCGGCGCCTCCGAGGTGGGCCGCGCCGTCATTGCCTCCACGCTGACCACCATCGCCGTGTTCGTCCCGGTGGTCTTCCTGGAGGGCATCGCCTCGCAGCTGTTCCTCGACATGGCGGTGACGGTGTCGTTCTCCCTCATCGCCTCGCTGGCGGTGTCGCTCACGTTGATTCCCATGATGGCCGCCCTCAGTGGCGGCGCCCTGTCCGAGGCACGCGCCGCCACAGCAGCTTCCGGTTCCCCCCCCGGACGGATTCGCCGCTGGGGCGGCGCCGTGCTGCTCGGACTGCCTGCCTTGATCGTGGGCCTGGTGCGATCCGTGTTGCGCTGGGCCATCAAGCTCACCGGCTGGGCGGCCAGGCCGCTCTCCTGGGCCTTCGACGGCATGCTCGGCGCGCTGGCGTCCTCGTACCCCCGCGTCCTGGCCTGGTCCCTCGGGGCCCGGCCGGTGGTGCTCGGAGTGGCGCTCCTCGCCCTGCTGGCAGCCGCCTCGCTGGGTCCCAAGCTGGGGCTCAACCTCATCCCGCAGTTCTCCCAGGGCGAGTTCAGCTTCCTGGTGGAGCTGCCCGAAGGCACACCGCTGGAGGCCACCGACCGCTTCATGGCCGACATCCAGACGGTGCTGGCCGACGACACGCGTGTCGCCTCCTACTCCAGCATCGCCGGCGGCAGCGGCCTGTCACTCACCAGCACCGGCACCGAGGGTGAGAACAGCGCCGGCCTGCAGGTGCGTATGAACCCCGATGCCAGCCGTGAGGACGAAGCGGCGGTCATCGCCGTCCTGCGCGAGCGCCTGGCAGCCTCGGACCTGGCGCGCTCCAAGTTCCAACGACCGACCTACTTCTCGTTCCGAACCCCCATCGAGGTGGAGGTCTACAGCGATCAGCTCGAGGAGCTGCACCAGGCAGCGGCGCTGATCCAGGAGACCGTCATGGACGTCCCCGGACTGGTGGACGTGAAATCCTCCGCCGAGCTGGGCAACCCGGAGCTGCACGTCACCTTCAACCGCGATCAGCTGGTGCGGCTGGACCTGGACGTGGCCTCGGTGGCGTCCACCATTCGCAACAAGGTCCAGGGCGAGGTGGCCACACGCTTCACCCAGGCCGACCGCGAGATCGACATCCTGGTGCGCTCGGTGGACGAGGGCCAGGCCTCGGTGGACGAGGTCAGCCAGATGATCGTCGGCCAGCGCGCCGGTGTGCCCATCTTCCTGAAGTCCGTGGCCAATGTCCGCGTGGCACAGGGACCCACGGAGATCCGCCGTATCGGCCAGAAGCGCACCGCCGTGATCTCGGGCAACCTGTCCGGCCGGGACATGGGCGCCGTGGCGGCCGAACTCCGCGGCAAGCTCGAGGCCATGGCCCTGCCCGGCGGCGTGGTGGCGCGCCTCAGCGGACAGGAAGAGGAGATGGCGCGCTCGCTGAACTCGCTGCTCCTGGCCATGGGTCTGGCCATCTTCCTGGTCTACCTGGTGATGGCCTCGCAGTTCGAGTCATTCCTGCACCCCTTCGTCATCATCTTCACGTTGCCGCTGGGCGCCATCGGCGTCATCGTCGCCCTGTTCCTCACGGGAACCAGCATCAACATCGTGGCCATGATCGGCATGGTGATGCTGGCGGGCATCGTGGTGAACAACGCCATCGTCCTCATCGACGCCATCAACCAGCGGCGCAGTGAAGGGCTGGACAAGCATGCGGCCATCCTTGACGCCGCCAGCAGCCGCCTGCGTCCCATCCTGATGACCACCGCCACCACCGTGCTGGGGCTGGCGCCCATGGCGCTGGGCCTGGGAGAGGGCGCAGAGCTGCGCGGCCCCCTGGCCATCACCGTCATCGGTGGTCTGGTGATGGGGACGTTCCTGACCCTGCTGATCATCCCGGTGGTCTACTCGCTACTGGACCGCAAGGTGTATGCCGCTGCCGACGCGCGTCCCGCCGTGCCGGAGGGTGACGCCTTCCCTGAGTTCGAACACGAAGGACAGCCCATTCCGCTGGTGCCGGGGAGCCCGGAGGCCGCACGATGAACCTGCCCAGCCTGGCCGTTCGACGTCCCGTTACCACGCTGATGATCCTGATCTCGGTCATGGTGGTAGGCGCCATCGCCATGGACCGGCTCCCGCACGCCTACTTGCCGGACCTGGACATGCCCTACATCGGCGTGCAGATCCCCTACCCTAACTCGAACCCCACGCAGGTCGAGAAGGAGATCACCAAGCCCGTGGAGGAAGTCCTGGCCACGCTGCCGGGCGTGAAGCAGCTGCGCACGTCGTCCTCCGCCGACGAGGCCTCGTTCAGCATGGAGTTCGCCTGGGGCCAGGACCTGGACGTCCTCCGGATGCAGGTGAGCGAGAAGATGGACCAGGTGCGCCCGTCGCTTCCTGCGGGCGTCGGCCAGATCTTGATCTATTCCTTCAATACACAGGACATCCCGGTCATCGAGGGTCGCATCTCCGCCAAGGGCGTGGATCTGTCCGCCCACTATGACCTGCTGGAATCGCGCGTACTCAACCGCATCCGCCGGGTCCCGGGCGTGGCACGGGTGGATCTCAACGGCGTGGCGCCGCGGGAGATCAGCATCGAGCTCATCCTGGACAAGGTCCAGGAGCACCAGGTGGACCTCAGCCGGCTCATCGAGCGCCTGCGCGGCGCCGGGTCCAACATGGTCCTGGGGCCGGTGGACGACGCCGGCCTGCGCTACACGGCGCGCGTGCTGAGCTCGTTCCAGACGCTGGAGAACATCGAACAATTCGTCATTGACGGGAACGGCCTGACACTGGGCGACATCGCCGAGATCTACTACGAGGAGCCGCCCATCGCATGGGGCCGGCATCTGAACGGCGAGTACGCCATCGCGCTGGAGGTGTTCAAGGAGTCCACCGCCAACACCGTGGATGTGGTGGAAGCCGTGATGACGGTCATCGACGAGGACATCGGCCAGGATGAGCTGCTGGCCGGCGTGGATGTGTTCGTGTGGGAGGACCAGGCCGAGGCGATCAACGAGGGGATCAACGGCCTGCTCAAGGCCGGCGCCATCGGCGCCCTCCTGGCGGTGTTCAGCCTCTATTTCTTCCTGCGCCGGCTGGACTCCACGATCATCGTGTCGTTGTCCATCCCGTTCTCCATCATCGCCGCCTGCGGCGTCATGTTCTTCATGGGCAAGACGTTGAACATCCTGTCCATGATGGGACTGATGCTGGGCGTGGGGATGCTGGTGGACAACGCCATCGTGGTGCTGGAGTCCATCGATCAAAGGCACCGGGTGGAACCCGACGTCAAGAAGGCTGCGCTTCAGGGCTCCAAACAAGTCGTAATGGCGGTGACGGCATCCACCGCCACCACCCTCATCGTCTTCCTGCCGCTCATCGTGGGTGCCAGCACGGGCCTCACCACCTGGTTACGCGAGATGGGCATCACCATCGGCCTGGCCCTGGGCTGCTCGCTGTTCTCCTCGCTGACCCTGATCCCGCTCATGTCCGCCCACTTCCTGCGTAAGCGGCGCACCAAACCATCGCGTTCCCTGGAGTGGATGGAGCGCACCTACGGCAAGACCCTGGGCTGGACCCTGCGCCACAAGCTGGCCTCGTTCTTCATCCTGATGGGCACCGTCGGCGTGGGTTTCACCCCGTTCATCGCCGGCATGGTGGAGTCCAGTCAGTTCTCCGGCACCGTGAACAAGCGTCTCTACCTCAACTACGAGTTCGACGACTACCACTACAAGTCCGAGGCCGAACAAGCGGTGAACAAGATAGAGGCGTACCTATCCGCCCACACGGAAGACTTCAACATCGAGTCCGTCTACAGCTTCTACATGTCCAACCGCGCCGGGACCACGCTGATCCTCAACCGGCAAGACATGCGGGATAAGGAGATCAAGGCGCTGCGCGAGAAGGTGCGCGAAGGCCTGCCCGAGATCCCCGGCGTGCGCGTGTTCTTCTACGAGGACGCCGACTCCGGCGGCAACTCCACCTGGTTCGCGGTGAAGTTCTTCGGCCAGGACGCCGGCGTGCTGCGCGAACTCACCGAAGAGACAGAGCGCCGGCTGAACACCCTGGACGGCATCCGCGACGTCTCCTCGTCGTTCAAGCGCGGCCGCAACGAGATCCAGGTGAAGGTGGATCGCGACAAGGCCGCCCGCCTGGGCATGACCGCCCAGGACGTCTCGAACATCTTCGCCTTCACCCTGGGCGGCATGCGACTCCCCCGCTTCAACGCCGGGCAACGCGAGGTGGAGACCTGGCTGGCCCTGCGCCTGGAGGATCGCAGCAACCTGGAGGATCTGAAGAGGATCCGCTTCGCAACGAACGATGGCCGTCAGGTGAAGCTCGGTGACATCGCCACCTTCCAGGTGGTGCGGCGCGAGCAGGAGATCGTGCGCGAGAACCGCAAGGTGCGTGGCGCGGTCTATGCCATCTACGAGGGCGAGGAGTGGGACAGCACGCGCGAGGAGATCGAATCGCTGGTGAACGCTCTCGACATGCCCCCCGGCTACGCCTGGTCGTGGAACGACTGGATGCTGGAGCAGGATGAGCAGGGCGCACAGATGGTCATGAACTTCCTGCTGGCCCTGCTGCTGGTCTACCTGGTGATGGCGTCGCTGTTCGAGTCGCTGGCGCAGCCGTTCGCAATCCTGTTCTCCATTCTCTTCGCCCTGCCCGGCGCCGGTTGGATGTCGTGGGCTACAGACACGCCGTTCAACCTGATGTCCCAGATCGGCTTCCTGATCCTGATGGGCATCGTCGTGAACAACGGTATCGTCCTGCTGGACCGGATGAACCAGCATCGACGGGCCGGCATGTCCCGGGATGAGGCCATCATCGCGGCCGGCCGCGACCGCATGCGGCCCATCCTGATGACCGCCGTCACCACCATCATCGGTCTCATGCCGCTGGCCCTGGGCGGCTCCACCGTGGGCGGCCTGTTCTACTTCCCGCTGGCCCGCACGGTGATGGGAGGATTGATCTCGTCGGCGTTCTTCACCCTGCTGGCGCTGCCGCTCATCACCATCTTCGTCGAGTGGATCGCCGGCTGGATGAAGCGCATCTGGCAGCTGTCGGCGCCGCGACCACGGGCCATGCTGCAGCCGGCGGGAGCGGTGACGCTGGTCACGACCAAGCCGTCGTCGTAGCAGGGCGGTGCCGGCGGTCCGGTGGCGGGTTCATATCATGCGCCCCGCCTTGTAGCCGGCCCAGATGCCTACCAGACCGCCGACCAGGGAAAACAGCACGCCCCACCCGCTGAAGATGCCTGAGCCCCACAGCCGGGGCACCATCCCTCCCACTGTGGAGCCGACGAACAACCCAATCCAGACGAACTTTTTCTCCATCGCACCCGCCGGAAGAAAGAAAAGAGGAGCATACTCCCACGACCCGATTCCCACCAGACCTGGGAACTCCAGGGGGACCGGTACGACAGCTGCTGCGCCGGCCCGCGTCAAGCGTGGCTACCGTAGAGTCGGCGGCGGGCCCGCTTGCGCGCGGGCCAGGGGAGATCTGAAGAGAACACGAGTGACATCCAGTCACG
>CBDVAL010000022.1:0-24111 GCA_965371955.1 uncultured bacterium
GGCAGCGGAAAACCCCACATGCTTCGGTACATGTCCTCCTCGGCCCGGCGCACGGGTCACGAGGTATAGATCTTGGCTCCGACCCCATCTAACCCCCCTGTTCACAGCGGATCAAGGTATCAACTTCAGCTCCGACCCCATATACTTCATAATATGGCGGACCAGGACTGTCGCCCGCCCTCCGGTGGCAGCGGCGGCGAGGAGCTTGACGAGACCACGGCCCCGCGGGCCTCTGTGGGCGGCTTCCCGCACAAGATCGGCGCCTACACCATCAAGCGGCCCATCGGCTCCGGCGGGATGGGCGTGGTCTACGAGGCGGTTCAGGAGAACCCGCGACGCGCCGTGGCGGTGAAGGTGATGAAGCAGGGGGTCACGTCGCCCTCCGCCCTGCGGCGCTTCGAGTACGAGGCGCAGATCCTGGGCCGGCTCACCCATCCCTGCATCGCCCAGATCTACGAGGCCGGCACCCATGAGGAACCGTCGGGGGCGGTGCCGTTTTTCGCCATGGAGTACATCCCCTCCGCGAAGCCCATCACCGTGTACGCCGAGGAGAAGAAGCTCGGCCTCCGGAAGGTCCTGGAGCTGTTCGCGCAGGTGTGTGACGGCGTGCACCACGGCCACCAGAAGGGCATCGTGCATCGCGACCTCAAGCCGGGGAACATCCTGATGGACCCGGAGGGCCGGCCCAAGATCATCGACTTCGGTGTGGCCCGGGCTACCGACTCCGACATGGCCATGCCCACCTTGCAGACCAACGTGGGCCAGCTCGTGGGCACCCTGCAGTACATGAGCCCGGAGCAGTGCGAGGCGGATCCGCACAACGTGGACATCCGCAGCGATGTCTACTCGCTGGGCCTGGTGCTCTACCATCTGCTGTGCGGCAAGCTGCCGTACGATGTGAGCGGTGTTCCCCTCACCGAGGCGGCACGGCGCATCCAGGAACAGCCGCTGGATGCTCCCGCCTTGGCTGACAGCAGTCTGCCGCCGGACGTGCGCACCATCGTGCGAAAGGCCATGGAGAAGGATCGCGAACGGCGCTACCAGTCGGCCTTCGGTCTGGCCCAGGATATCCGGCGCTACCTCGGCGGCGAGGCCATCGTGGCGCGGCCACCGAGCATCGGCTACCAGCTCACGTTGCTCGCCCGGCGCCACAAGCCTCTCATCGCATCGGCCGCCGCCATCCTGGTGGTGCTGGTGGTGGGCGTGGTGGTGAGCACGTCGCTATTCCTGCAGGCCCGCGCGGCCAGCGCACACGCAGAGGCGCAACGCCGCAAGGCCATGGCCGCACTGAATTACCTGCAGGAGATGGTCTGGTCGGCGGATCCCAGCAAGTTCGGCAACGAGGTGAAGGTTGGCGACCTGCTCGATCGCTACGGCGCCTCCATCGACACGGCGTTTCCGGACGATCCGGAGATCCAGGCGATGATGCACACCACCGTCGGGGTTACCTATGTCGGTCTCGAGCTGTTCGAGTCGCAGTCCAAGGCCGAGCATTACAAGCAGGCCGCCAGGACCCACCTCCAGGCGGGGCTGCGGCTCCGTGAGGAAACCCTGGGGGAGGATCATCCCGACACCCTGGCCTCCATGGAGCACCTTGCCCGGATGTTCCGCTTCCACGGTCAGCCGTCGGAGGCCGAGCGCTACCTGCGGCGGGCGCTGCAGATCCGCGAGGCGAAACGCGGGGCGGATCATCCGGAGACGTTGCGGACGCGCGGCCTGCTGGCAAAGCAACTGCAGAGGGACGGGCGCGTGGAGGAGGCCACAGGGATCGCCCGCGCGACCGTGGAGAGCATGGCCCGTGTGCTGGGCGAGGAGCATCCGGACACGCTGGCGGCCAGCAGCGATCTGGCCCGGCTGCTGTGGGAAAGCGGCGCGCATGAGGAATCCGAGGAGCTGCGCGCACAGGCGCTGGAGACGGCGCTGCGGGTGTTTGGTGAGGGCGAACGGATCACCGAGACCGCCCGCGGCGATCTGGCCTACGCCTATGTGGCGGCAGGCAGGTTCGACGAAGCGGCGCAGTTGTACCACAACAAGAGGGCGCCCGCGGAACTCGCGGTGGAGAGCTGGCATCAGGGCGGGGCCGACCCGGAGCACGATCCCACCGTGCTGGTCTTCTGGGATAGCTGGTGTCCCTCGTCGCAGGTGGAGATCCCGAAGCTGCAGGAACAGTACGAGAAGCTACGCCGGGATGGGTTGCAACTCATCGGGCTGACGGCGAGGAGCGACAAGGAGCACGTGCGCGAGTTCCTCGACGCCAAGGACGTGACCTTCCCCATGGCGCAGGACTCCGCCGACCGGGACAGCTGGTCCTACTTCAACGTGATGGAGACGCCGACGGCAACGGCCATCAAGGATGGGCGTGTGGTCTGGCAGGGGCGGGCGGAGCAGCTCAATGACGCCGTGTTCCAGAGCCTGCTCTCCGACGGGTCGTAGGTTGCGTGGAGCCGTCCTGCTGCAGAACTGGCTCACCGAGTTCACCGCGCGCTAGTCAAGTAATAGAACAGGCCACGGTGCGCCCGGCGCACCGTGGCCTCTCCCCAGCATTCGTGCTAGTCGCGCCGTCCGGCGGCCTTGACGTCCTCGGGCCAGTGCTCCTCCAGCTCCACGCCGAGCCCGTCGGCGATGCGATTCACGAAGGCGTAGTAGGCGGCCACCTGGGTCATGTCCAGGATGGCGGCGTCGGACCAGCCGAGGCCGCGCAGGCCCTCCACCGTGGCGCGCGAGGAGCGCGGCGGGACCATGGAGAGATCCTCCACGAAGTCCAGCATGGCCACCTGCTTGTCCGTGAGCCCGGCCTTGCGGTGATCGTCAGCCATCGCTTTCACCAGTGCATCATCCTTTGTCAGCCGACGGAGACCCTCCCCGTGATGGGTCAGTCAGTAGTGGCAGTCGTTCACCCGCGAGACCACCACGGCGATCATCTCCCGCTCCGCGCGCGAGAGATCGGAACTCCCGTACATCAGATGCCGGTAGAGATCGTAATGAACCTGGAGGGACTTCGGGTTGAGCGAATGAATACGCAGGATGTTGTCTACGGGCGTTCCGGCCGGCGCCATGTGGGCGTACATCTCCCGTAGATCCTGCGGGGCATCCTCATCATCCAGCATGGAAATGTACGCCACGTCCCCCCCCGGACCGCGGCCCCGCGATCCTTCTAGAACAGCGGGGCGGACTGCTTCTCGTCGAAGCGGAATGTATAGGTGAACAGCGCCATGTCCAGCTCCTTGGTGAAATGGATGCGCATGGTGAACTTGGCGTTGGTGCGGGTGGCCTCGATGTTCCGGGGGCCGACGGGGAGCTTGAGCTCCGCGCATTTCTCCAGGACGGTGGCGATGATCGCCTTGTCGCTCTTCAGTGTCGCGCCCTGCACTTCGCGGCGTAGCACGTCCTTGAGATCGTAGGACGCCACGTAGACCGGTATGAACTTGGACCCGGCGAAGATGGCCGCGGCCACCACGATGATGGCAATGAAGAGGCCGATCTTGCCTTCACCACGACTGTTGCTCTGTCTGCACATGACGAGGTACCTCCACTCCTTCCCCCCATCCCACACGGGCAAGAATATAGTTCCGCCCCCCACAGCTGTCAAGAAAGCCATTGTTTCATACGAGTTACGAGCGTTCGATCGGCTCCGGGCCGGCCCAGGTGGCGGGATCGGGCGCCGGGGACCCCGATCGGTGGCGAAAATGACGCAGGATGACACCACCTCACCCGGGCGGTCTCTGGGGGGCGACTCACCATGAGATCCCTTGCCTGGAGAGGGCCATCGCCCCTGCCGGCGGATCTTGCAGTCTCAGTTTGCCGATCGGCCCCGGCATGGCCTGGCAGCATGCCACGGGGGTCAAGGAGCTGCGTTTTGTGGCACTTAGACCCGGTTGCCGATCCCCCTGGCACGGGTCGTGCTCTTGGACACGGTGTCATAAGGCAGTTCCGTGATCATCTGCCAAGAAGAGGAGGTCCCATGTTCGTGTTCAATCATCAGTTCGCAACGCAGTCAGGCGCCCGGACGGATGAAGCGCAGTCGGATGGCGCAGGTGCCGAGAGTTCCGGCAAGAAGGTCCGCTTCGACTTCGAGCGCTTCTCGGCCTTGCCGAGGGAGATGTTCTCGTTCTTCTCGAGGTCGAACGACTAGGCGCCCGACCCCGGAGCGGTTCTAGATCTGCCAGCCGGGGTCGGCGTTCAGGGTCCAGGGGTCTCGTTCTCCCGCCTCCAGCCGCAACCGTCCGGCCGAGGCGATCATCGCCGCGTTATCAGCGCACAGCAGCGGGCTGGGGATGTGCACCGGCAGCCCACGGAGGCCGCACGCCTCGGCCATGCGCTGGCGCAGCCGTCGGTTGCAGGCCACGCCGCCCACCAGGCCGACGCTGCGCACCTCCCTTCCCTCCAGCGCGCGCAGCGTGCGCGACACCAGCGTCTCCACCACCGTGTTCTGGAACCCGGCCAGCAGCTCCAGGACCTCCTCCGGGACCTCCTCGGCGGAAGATGGCGCCTCGGCCAGCGGCTCGATCCCGTGCTCGCGGACGTGGTAGAGCACACCGGTCTTGATCCCCGAGAACGAGAAGTCCAGCGAGCCATCGCTCATGCGCGGGATGGCGAAGGACACCTTGCCCGGCGGGCGGCCGTGGACCAGCCGGTCGATGATGGGCCCTCCCGGATAGCCCAGCCCCAGGAGCTTCGCCACCTTGTCGTAGGCCTCACCGGCGGCGTCATCCCGTGTATGGGCCAGGCGCTGGAACGCGCGCGGCGCGGTGACGTGATAGAGCGCCGTGTGACCACCGGAGACCACCAGGAACAGCGCCGGCAACTCCACCGGATGCTCCAGGAACGCTGCGCGGATGTGCCCCTCCAGGTGGTTCATCCCCACCATGGGCAGGTCCCTTGCCCACGCCAGCGCCTTGCCGAACGACAGCCCCACCAGCAGGCAGCCCACCAGCCCGGGGCCCGCGGTGACGGCGATGCCGTCGAGGTCGTCCAGCGTGGCTCCGGCGTCGTCCAGCGCCCGGTCCAGGATGGAGTGGATGTGCTGCAGGTGATGGCGCGAGGCCAGTTCCGGCACCACGCCGCCGTACGGCCGGTGCACCGGGACCTGCGAGTGGATCACGTTGGCGAGGATGCGATCCTCCCCATCCACCACGGCCACGGAGGTCTCGTCGCACGATGTCTCGATCCCCAGGATCTTCAACGTAGCTTGCCGCGCGCCAGCGCATCGCGCAGCCCTTCCACGAACGGTGGCCGGACCACGCCCATCTCGGTGATGATGGCGGTGATGTAGCGGTGCGGCGTCACGTCGAACGCCGGGTGGGCGGCGCCGACACCCTCGGGCGCCGTACGCGCGCTGCCCATGCGCAGGACCTCCTCCGGGTCGCGCTCCTCGATGGGGATCTCGTCGCCGTGAGCGATGTCCGTATCGACGGTGGACAGGGGCGCCGCCACGTAGAACGGCAGGTCGTTCTCCTGCGCCAGGACGGCCAGCGGGTAGGTGCCGATCTTGTTGGCGGTGTCACCGTTGGCGGCGATGCGGTCGGCGCCCACCACCACCAGGTCCACCTGGCCGCGGCGCATGAAGTGCCCGGCCATGCTGTCGGTGATGACCGTCACCGGGATGGAGTCGCGTGCCAGCTCCCACGCCGTCAGGCGCGCGCCCTGCAGGAACGGTCGGGTCTCGTCGGCCAGCACCTGGATGTTCTTGCCGGCCTCGACGGCGGCGCGCACCACGCCCAGGGCGGTACCGTAGCCGGCGGTGGCCAGGGCGCCGGCGTTGCAGTGGGTGAGGATGGAAGCACCCTCGGGCACCAGCGGCGCGCCGTGGCCGCCCAGGGCGCGGCAGGCCGCGATGTCCTCCTCCTTCATGGTGCGGGCTTCGGTCACCAGGGCCTCGGCCACCGCCGCCGGGCCGGCCTCGCGATGTGCGGCGGCCACGCGCTTCATGCGACGGATGGCCCAGAACAGGTTCACCGCGGTGGGCCGAGTGGCGGCAAAGTCATCGCACAGCTTTGCGAAGCCGCCGTCGAATTCGTCCGGCGCCCGGCCTGCCAGCTGGCGCGCGCCCAGGGCAATGCCCATGGCGGCGGTGACGCCGATGGCCGGGGCACCACGCACCACCATGTCACGGATGGCCCCCATCACCTCCCGCGGCGTAGCGCAGTTCAGGTTCACCTCCTCGGCGGGAAGCAGGCGCTGGTCCAGCAGCACCACGCCCCCGTCGGTCCAGGAGACGGTCTCGAAGCTCGGCTTGTCCTCGGCCATGGGATGAATACCTGCGGAAAACGGCGGAAGTGCTGCATGGTAGCGTGCGCGGTGGGGGCTTTCAACCTGGAGGCATGGCGCCAGACTCTTCGGCGTTGACCCCGGCGCCAGTGCAGGCCCAGGGGAGCCTCGCCCCGGCAGGAAGCCAGGTCGCCGTGCTCGCCGCGCTGGTGTTGCGGATCCCCGTCCGATGGCGTATGTTTTGGAGGATTCCACCCCGACCAGATCGACGCTCTCCGCCGCAGCCAAGAGGTCCTGGCCATGGCACATCGCACTTCTCGAACGGTTCTCCCGTTGGCTTTGGTTCTGGTCTGATTCTCAAGTGCGTCGATCAAGGCGGCGCGCCCGGTTCAGGGAGGAATGAAACATGGCGTTCTCAAGATTGGCAACGGACCGTGTTACAGCTGTACTCGCAGCGGGCATGCTGTTGGCTTGCGTATCAACCACCGCCACCGCTCAGGTATTCCTGGACTTCTCCGGCGTGACTTCCAATGGGTTTCATCCTGGTATCGGTCAAGGAGCCCATACCGCCGATCTGACGATTTCGGACGCTCAGTCCCCCTCATCGACGTCGAACCTCGTCCTGGGACCACTGTACGCGAATCTCGACGACAGCCACCCCTTCAACCTGAATGCCGGAGCCAACGGAACTGCGGGTCCCGATGGGACGATCGGAAACAACACCTATCAATCGACTACGCAAGGGCTGGGCCTTTTTGCGCTTGGCCCAGCCGCGAGCGGTTTCTATACTGTGACACTCAATGGGTTCTCCTCTCCCCCAGAGGTGATCATGATCATGAATGTGCAATCTTCGGAATTCGGCGGAAGCGCAAGTCTGACAGTCCGGTCCGGCGGCACTGACCTTCCTATTCAGGACTGGAGTCGTTACCAGGATCAGAACACTCGCGGAAACTCCATAGTCGAAGCCTTGATCTTCAACACCGGGAATGTTGCAACGATAAGGACGGCTGGCACTCCCGAACCCCTCGAACAGACGAATGCGGTCTATTTCATCGTTCCCGATGGAAGCCCCGTGGTCGACGAGATCATCTTCACCGGGGTCTTCGGGGTCGGGGGGCCCGATGGACAGCTGATTGGCGTCGCGCTCCGCGAGATTGTGGCGGGGTCACCCGCCGGCCGCATCACCGAGGTCGCGCCCAATCCTGCGCTCACCGTGAATCACGGCGTGGGCGGGCAGATCGACATGTCCTGGGGGCCGTCCTGCATGGCGACCGACGTCGACTACGCGGTCTACGAGGGCGATCTCACCGCTTTTCCGAGTCACGCGCCGGCGTTGTGCTCCACCGGCGGGGTCACGTCGGCGTCGATCCTCCCTGCCTTCGGGGCGGCGTACTATCTGGTCGTGCCGCTCAGCGGCACGAACGAGGGCTCCTACGGGGTCGACAGCGCTCTGGTGGAGCGTCCGGCGGCGGTCTTCTCCTGTGCACCCCAGGCCGTCGGCTGCCCCTGAGGTGGTCGCCGTACGGACGATTCTTGCTAGACTGACCGCTGGTTGTCATATCGGACTCGCCATCCTCGCTTAGCTTGGATCTAGCGCGGAGCCAACCTGCAGCAGCGGGCACCATCGGGCGAAAAGAAAGCGCAGCAGCCGGAATGCGGCCACCGCCCCTTCTTTTCGCCAGACGCTGCCCCCGGGCCGGGGCGCCTGTTGAATCGTTGCCGGGATTCGACTATCTTGGGAACGCCCAGACCGAGGAGCCACGATGTCTCGAGCCCGTATTGTCCTGGTCACTCCACCCTACGACCGCATCGCTCCCGGCTACGAGTTCGTCAAGCACGTCGCCAACCAGTCACCATCCCTGGGTCTTCTGCACCTGGCCGCCGAGGTGCGTGAGCACGACTACGAGCCTTCCATCATCGAGAGCGACGTCTTCGGTCTGGATGCCGGCCAGGTGGCCGACCGGGTCATCGCGGAAGCGCCGCCGTACGTCGGCATCACGCTGTTCACCGTGGGGGTGTGGTCCGCTGCGCAGATTGCGCGCAAGATCAAGGCGGCCTTGCCGGACACCATCATTATTGTAGGAGGTCCGCACATCTCCTCCATGGCCCGGGAGACCATGCAGCGCTTCCGGGAGTTCGACGTGGCGGTGATGGGCGAGGGCGAGGAGCCGCTGGTACAGCTCCTGGACACGCTGCAGGACGGCGGCAAGCTGGAGACGGTGCCGAGCCTGGTCTACATGGAAGGCGACGAGGTGCGCTGCACGCCCAAGCTGCCCGACAACAAGGCGCTGGATCATCTGCCCATGCCGGCGTGGGATCTGCTGCCCGGGTTTCCCAACGCCTATCCGCCGGCCATCTACGACTTCCCCCGGCACCCGGTGGCCACCCTGGCGGCGTCCCGGGGCTGTCCGTTCCACTGCAAGTTCTGCGACACGTCGACCTTCGGCGCGCAAGTGCGCGCCTACAGCCCGGAGCGCATCTACGAGATCCTCCAGCACCTGCAGGAGACCTACGGCGTCCGCCACGTGATGTTCGTCGACGACCTGTTCCTGGCCAGCCGGCGGCGCACCGAGCGACTGTGCGAGCTGATCATCGAGAACCGCATGAAGATCACCTGGAGCTGTGCGGCGCGTGTGGACACCGTCAAGCCGGACCTGCTGGCGCTCATGAAGAAGGCCGGATGCTGGGAGATCAGCTTCGGGCTGGAATCCGGCTCCAACGAGCAGCTCAAGCGCATGGACAAGCTGGCGGACGTGGAGAAGTCGGAGCGCGCCATCGGCTGGTCGGCGGATGCCGGCATCCGCGCCAAGGGCCTGTTCATGCTGGGCTACCCCGGCGAGACCGAGGAGACCATCCAGGCCACCAAGGACTTCATCCGGCGCGTCCCCATGACCATCATGAACCTGACGAAGTTCACGCCCTATCCCGGCTCTCCCGTCTACCGCGATCTCTACGGCACCAACATCCGCGATGACCACTGGAAGAAGATGAACGGGATGAACTTCCTGTGGGCACCGGAGGGAATCACGGTGGAGGAGCTGGACCGGCACTACCAGCAGGTGCTGGGGAAGTTCTATCACCGCCCGAGCATGTACTGGTATTACGTCAAGTTCACGCTGCGCTGCCCGGCGCATCTCGCCCGCGCGTTGCGCTTCCTGTTCCATTACCTGCTGGCCAAGATGCGCAGTCTTCTGGATGGCCGCGGCGGATTGCTGCTGCAGCAGGATCAGGTGCACCTGGATCCCATGGAGTGACGTGGCCATGGCGTTCCGCCCCTGCCTGATCATCCCCATCTACAACAACAAGGACACCATCCGCGATGTCGTCGAGTCGCTGGCCTATCTGGAGCTGCCCTGCATCATCGTCGATGACGGCAGTGACGTGGACACGCAGCAGGTGCTGCAAGACCTGGCCGGGGGGCTCGACTGGGTGCAACGGATGCGCCGGGAGTCCAACGGCGGCAAGGGCGCCGCCATGGCGGAGGGTTTCCGCGCGGCCATGGAACAGGGTTTCACCCATGCGGTGCAGGTGGATGCCGACGGCCAGCACGATGCCCGGGACGTGCCGCGATTTCTCGAGCAGGCGCAGCGCCATCCCGGCGCCCTGATCCTCGGGCGTCCCGTGTTCGGCGATGACGCCCCGCTGGTGCGCCGCTTCGGACGGTTCGCCACGCACTTTTCGGTGTGGCTGGAGACGCTGTCCACGGATATCAAGGACGCGCTCTACGGCTTCCGCTGCTACCCGCTGGAGGCGGTGGGCCGGCTGTACCGGCAGGTGGAGGTGGGTCACGGCATGGTGTTCGACACCGAGATCGCGGTGCGGCTGTACTGGCAGGGAGTGCCCATGATCAACGTGGCGACCCGGGTGGACTATTTCCCCGGCGGCGTGTCCCATTTCGACTACGTCCGGGACAACCTGCGCATCGTCCGCCTGCACACCATGCTGATCCTGGGCATGCTGGTGCGCTTTCCCCGGCTGGCGTTTCGCGGCCGGACCTGACCGCATGCTCTGGAAACTTGCGCTGCGAGGCGTTGCCTCCAACCGACGCCGCACCCTGTTCCTGAGCCTGTCGCTGGCGCTCTCCAGCTTCGTCCTGGCAGTGGGCGCGACGGTGGTGGCGAGCTTCTACTCCGGCATCGAGTCGGGGCTGCGGCGCGGCTTCGCCGGCGATCTGCAGGTCTACCATGGCGACAACCCGCCGCCGGAGTTCACCTCGGAGGCATCGCCAACCTTCCGCACCATCCCGGACGCCGCTGCAGCCACCGAAGTGCTGCTGCAGGATCCCGACGTCGTCGCTGTGGCGCCGCGTTCGCGTGCTTCCGGCATCCTCCTGGCCGGTGACGCCATGACGCCGGTGATCCTGATGGGCATCGACGTCCGGGCCGACGAGCAGACCCTGGAGCAGCTGGCGCCACCGGGGGTGCAGCTCTCCGCCGACGGGGGCTGGATCCTCCTGGGTCAGCCGCTGGCCGGGCGCCTGGAGCGCGACGACGGGTTGCAGGAGGTCACCGCCCTGCTGCCCACCGCCGACGGACTGTTCGAGGGCGATGTGTTCACCGTCGCCGGCACCTACGCACCGCCCGGCCTGCCGTTCCTCGACGAGTTCATCGCCTTCGTCCCGCTGCAGAGGCTGCAGTACCTCCTCGATGAGGAGGGAACCCCGGGGGCCCTGGTGGTGCGGCTGCGTGCCGGGGCCGATCCGGCGGCGGTGGGCCGGCGGCTGCGGGGGGCGTTCCAGGCGCACGGCCTGCCGCTGGAGGTGCGCACCTGGGAGGAGCTGGCAGGCGATCTCCTCGGCACGGTGCAGGTGGGACGCTTCCTGGTGGGCAGCGGCTTTCTGCTGGTGTTGCTGGTGGTGGTCCTGGGTATCGGCAACACCGTGCTGGTGTTGCTGCTGGAGCGCACCCGGGAGATCGGTCTGATGCGGGCGCTGGGTACGCCGCGCGGCAGCATCGTGCGCATGCTGCTCGGCGAGGTCCTGTTGCTCTCGCTGGCGGCGTCCGGCGTGGGTGCGGCCGCCGGCGCCGGCCTGTGTGCGGTGCTCGCCCGGGTGGGGATCCCGGCCTCCACACAGGCCATGATCTACGCCTTCGGAGGCGAGCGCTTCTTCCCCGAGGTGCACCCCGGGATTCTGCTCGCCGGCTTCCTCCTGGTGGCACTGGTGGGCCCGCTGGTGGCACTGGCACCGGCGCTGCGCGCCAGCGCCGCCGACCCGGCGAACACCATGAGGGCGCCGGCATGATCGGCCTCGCGTTCCGCCTGGCGCTGCGCAACCTGATCCGTCACCGGCGGCGCACGGCCCTGGTGGGGCTGGGCGTCGTCATCGGAGCGGCCGCGGTGGTGGTGCACGGCGGCCTGGTGGCAGGCATCCGCGACCAGATGCTGCATCATCTGGTGATCTCGCAGTACGGACATGCGGCGGCGAGCGCCACCTCGGCGCGCATCGAGAAGCCCGAGGCGATCGGCGAGACCATCCGTGCTGCGCTCCCGGGGGTGCGCATCGAGCCGACGCTCTCCACCCTGGGCATGGCGTTCGGCGAGCAGGCATCCACGGCGCGTATCGCCCTGTTGGGGATCGAGGCGCAGCAGGGCGCGGAGCTCCTGCAGACGCTGCTCCACCGTGCCGGCGAAGCCGCCACGCTGCAGCGCGGGTCGGTGTTCCTGGGTGCCTCGCTGGCCCGACGTCTGGAGGTGGAACGTGGCGATCCGGTGACCCTCAGCGTTCTCGATCCGCACGGTGACTTCGATGCCGTCGACTACCAGGTGGCCAGCGTACTGGAGCGTGGTGCCCCCTGGCAGGACTACTTCGTCTACCTGGTCCTCGAGGATCTGCAGGAGATGATGGGCACGCCGGACAGCGTCAGCATGCTGAAGCTCTACCTCCCCGGAGGCTTGCGGGGGGCCGACGCGGCGGTGGCGCGACTCCGCCCGTTGCTGCCGCAGGGGATGCAGGTGGGAACCTATCGTGAGACCGGCAAGTTGTACATGGGGATCATCGCCGCGTCGCGCATCCAGGCGATGACCATCGACATCGTCCTGCTGCTGGCGGTGGCCTTCGCCGTGGCCGGAGCGCAGATTCTCTCGGTGCACGAGCGCCGGCGTGAGTTCGGCACCATGACCGCCCTGGGAACGCCGCGCGCCGTGATCCGGGGCATGGTGCTCTCGGAAGGCGCGCTGCTGTCCCTGCTGGGGGGCGGCGTCGGCGCTGTGCTCGGCGCCGCGGTCACGCTGGCGCTGGAAGGCAGCGGCGTGGGCATGGACGCCGAGGCGTTCGCATGGATGGTGGGAGGCCCCCGGGTCCTGCCCCGGGTGGATCTTGCTGCCATGGGATGGACCTTGCTGGAACTGGTGGTTGTGGTCACACTCTCCGGTCTCTACCCGGCGGCCCGCGCCGCGCGCCTGCTGCCGGTGGAGGCGCTGAGTGGAGGAAACGCATGATGCGACAGCTGTTCCTGCCGGCACTGCTCGTACTGGCGTGCGCCGGAGCCACGACGGCCGCGGCGCCGCCGGATGCCGCCCAGCTGGTGGCCGGCGTCGCCGGCAGCTGGGCTCCCCTGGAGGCCGCCCTCACCGCCACCATGACCACTCAGCGCCCGGACCGCGAGCCGTCGGTGGCCGAGCTGCGCATCCTGCGTGGCGGCCAGGGCCGCACCCGTATCGAGTTCCTGTCCCCGGAGCGGCAGCGTGGCAAGATCCTGTTGCTGCTCCGGGGCGAGACCTGGATGTATCTTCCCCGGCCCCGGCGCGTGGTGAAGGTCCCGCTGCGCCGCAACCCGCTGTCCGGCAGCCTGCTGTTCGAGGACCTGCTGCCGGAGAGTTTCTCGGAGGGTGAGGCGGCAGTCGAGGAGACCGACGACGCCTATGTCCTCATCACCTCGGGCAGGGGAAAGAAGAAGGGAAGCAGCGATCGCATCTACTTTCACCGCGACACTCTCATGCCGTTCCGCCGCGAGCTGCATGGCAAGTCCGGGCGTCTCCTGAAGACCATCCACATCGAGGAGACCCGTCCCTGGGGGGACGTCGACCTTCCCTGGAAGATCCGCTTCATCGATCACCTGCGTGGCGACATCGAGGCCACCCTGGAGATCCGCAAGGCGGAAGAGCTCGGCCAGGACACGGAGCACCTGTTCACCCGAGAGGGCCTCGCTCCGCCCGGAGACCTGGAAGGATGATCGAGATCCGGTCGCTCACCAAGGTCTACGGCGACGGTCCCGAGCGGGTCACCGCCCTGGACGATGTCAGCGCCACCATCGAGAAGGGCGAGCTGGTGAGCCTCGTCGGTCCGTCCGGAAGCGGCAAGACCTCTCTGCTGAACATCCTCGGCTGCCTCGACCGTCCGACCTCCGGAACCATCCGCGTCGAGGGTCAGGATCTCTTTCGGATGACCGACCAGGAGTTGACACGATTCCGCGCCACCTCGCTGGGCTTCATCTTCCAGGCGTTCAACCTCTTCGATCTCCTCAGCGCCAGGGAAAACGTCGAATATCCCCTCCACCTCAACTCCATCTCGACGGAACAGCGTCACGCGCGTTCCACCGAAGCTCTTGCGCGTGTCGGCCTGGAGGACAAGGCGAACCGGCGCCCCGATCAACTCTCCGGTGGCGAGAAGCAGCGAGTCGCCATCGCCCGGGCCCTTGTCCACGCCCCCGCCCTGATCCTGGCCGACGAGCCCACCGCCAACCTGGACTCGAAGACCGGCCAGACCATCATCCATCTCCTCGCAACCTTGAACCGCGACCTCGACGCAACCTTCCTCATCGCCACCCACGACCCCGCCCTGATCGCAAGCGCCCCCCGCACCCTCACGCTGCACGATGGCAAGCTAGAAGCGACTTGAAGGACAATGGGGAAAAGGCTGCCGCGGCTCCTTTGACAGTCCTGAAGCTCCTCATACATACTTGCCTCGGAAGATTCGGATTCCTTCGTTCATGTGCAGGCTACAGGGTCCAACGTGCGCCTCGAACCCGGCCAGGAGCTCTCTCATTACCGCCTCGTCGAGAAGATCGGCGAGGGTGGGATGGGCGTGGTGTGGAGCGCCAAGGACACCGTCCTCAAACGCACGGTGGCCATCAAGATCCTCCCTGACGCGTTCTCCCAGGACCGCGAGCGTCTCGGCCGGTTCGAGCGGGAAGCCCGAGCCCTGGCATCGCTCAACCATCCCAACATCTCGTCAATCTATGGCCTGGAGAAAGCGGACTCTCTCCGGTTCTTGGTCCTCGAGTACGTCCCAGGTGTGACGTTGGCGGAACGTCTCCGGAACGGGCCACTTCCAATGCCGGAGGCGCTGCGCCTGAGCGGGCAGGTGGCACGCGGGATGGAGGCGGCGCACCGGGAAGGAGTCATGCACCGCGACCTGAAGCCGGAGAACGTCAAGGTCACGCCCGACGGTCAGGCGAAGGTGCTGGACTTCGGCCTGGCCAAAGCGTTCGAGAATCCGGCCGAAGCACTGTCGAAGGCGACCACAGAGCTCTTCGCCGGGACACGGGAGCACACGATCATTGGAACCGTTCCCTACATGAGCCCGGAGCAGGCGAGCGGGGGACCCCTCGACAAGCGGACCGATGTCTGGTCGTTCGGCTGCGTGCTCTATGAGATGCTCACGGGCCGTCGGGTATTCGCAAGGGACACGGTCTCCAGCACCCTGGCGGCCATCCAGGGCCAGGAGCCGGACTGGAACCGGCTGCCGGCGGACACCTCCCCGCGCGTGAGGGAGCTCCTGGGTCGGTGCCTGCGGAAGGACCCGGAACGGCGCCTCCGTGACTTGGGGGATGCATCGATCGAGATCGAGGACGCGCTGGCTGGGCGGGAGTGGATGACCGCAACGGGGTCACGAATCGTGCACCCGACTCGCCGCAGTATCGCTTCACGCTGGCTGGCGGCGGCCGGCCTGATCCTGCTGGCTCTGGCGGTCGGCGTCGGGGTCCGCTTCCTCTGGCCGTCGTCGTTGGAGCCGACACGCGTCCGCACGCTGACCTTCTCGGGCCGTGACTGGGAGCCGTCGGCGTCGCCCGATGGCCGCCTGATCGCCTTCACCTCGGATCGCGATCGTCGCTCCCGCATCTGGATCAAGCAGCTCTCCGGTGGTGGCGAGGAGCCACTGACCGACGGTTCCGACTCGCTGCCGCGTTTCTCGCCCGACGGCTCGACGTTGCTGTTCGTGCGTGACGAAGGTCCCGTGAGGTCGGTATACCGCCAGGCGCTGGTGGGTGGCCAGGCGCGAAAACTCGTCGAGGATGCTCTCGAGGCGGCTTGGTCCCCCGACGGCCAGCAGATCGCCTTCATCCGCTCGAAGTCCCTGGAGGGCCGACGCCTTGGGTCCATCGGCGTGGCTGACGCCCAGGAAGGGGGCGAGCGGGTGCTGATGCAATCGGGGGATCTACTCTACGGCCTGCGCTGGTCGCCCGACGGCGACACGATCATTGCCGTGGCGGCTTCCGTCACCGGCAACGTTCCCGAATACCATCTGGTCTTGGTCGATCCGCGAAACGGGCAGCTCGACCGGCATCGGCCCGAACCGGTCTCCGGTGCCCTCTCAGCACCCGTGTGGACCGGGAACGGCGAGTTGATCTTCGCCCGTGCCGGGTCACTCCTAGGTGACCAGGGAGACACGCTGAGCCGCGTCGTGCGCTACGACCTCGAAACGGGGGACGAGACGACTCTGTTCTGGGCCGAGCGCCTTTTTGCCAGTGTAGGCTTTGGGGCGAACTTCACGCGGATCGACGTCGTTCGGTCGGAGACGCTAGTGCTCCACCAGGTGGCCGCGAAACAGATGCTTCGGAAGGCCGCGGTGAGACCCGGTGCGCTGCCCTCGCCCGGAGAGATCCTGACGCGTGGTGATGGCCGTGACCGCCAGCCGGTCTATTCCCCGGACAGCACGAAGATCCTGTTTTCCTCGAACCGCACCGGCAACCTGGATCTGTGGATGCTCAATGTCGAGACTGGTGCGCTGCGCCAGCTTACGGACGACGCGGCGCAGGACTGGGACCCTGGCTTCACGCCCGACGGCCGGCAGATCGTGTGGGCCTCGTCCCGAACGGGCCACCTGGAGGTCTGGATCTCCCAGGTGGACGGAAGCGGCGCGCGACAGCTCACGCGGGACGGCGTCGATGCCGAGAACCCGACGGTCACGGCCGACGGCGAGTGGATCGTCTACTGGAGCGGCCATCCCGACAAGCTCGGAGTGTGGAAGATCCGGCCTGACGGCAGCGACGCCAGCCATGTCGTTGAGGGTCCGTACTTCGCGTCGGACACCTCCCCCGACGGCCGCTACGCCGCTTACCTGTCAACTGAGCCCGACAACCTTCGCAACCGGATCCACGTGGTTGACCTGCAGGAGGGCGAGGTCGTACCGTTTCTCATCGACGTGCCGTACTCTCTCCGGGCCGGCAGCATCGACTTCGGCCGGTTGCGCTGGTTGCCCGGCGGCAGCGCTATCGCGTACATCGGTGTCGACGGACAGGACCGCACCGGCATCTACGCGCAGGACTTTGTTCCCGGTGAGGATACCGTGCACACACGCCGCCCGCTGGCCGGTTTCTCACCCGACTTCCTTACCGAGTCGTTCGGGATCTCTCCCGACGGGTCACAAATCATTTTGGCGGGGCTCGAGCAGTCCTACCGCCTGATGCTGGCCGAGGGCGTGAAAGGCGTCGAGCCGCCACGCCGATGACGATCCCGCGATAAGAGGTCGCCGGTGTTCAAGACCATCGATCTTCGGCGTGACGAGGTCGCTCGGGGTGCCGTGCTTCGTCACGCGCGCTCCCTGTTCCACCGAGACCAGCTGCGCTACGACCCGGAGCACGCGGCCGGTCTGAGCGAGATCATCATCGGCGAGATCGAGAAACCGGTGACGCAGGGTGTCGTGGATCCCCGCGTGGACGGATTCGAGCAGCTCACCATCCGCGACGGCCGCCAGGTGTGGGCCCGCGGCCCGTTGCCGCCGGGCCTGATTGCGGTCCCCATCGGCAACCGCTATGCCCTGAAGTGCATCCTGGGCGGTTTGCAAAACCCCATCGACCTGCAACCCAACGGCGAGGTGGTCGGGGGCGCCACGATCACGAATCTCTGCGGCGGCGGCATCGCCGGATTCGTGAATCTCCGCTGGCCACCTGGCCACCCGCTCACTCACATTCGCGTACTCGGCACGATGGTCGACGCGACGGGGCGCCCGGTCTCGTTGCGCGACTTCGTCGAGGAGCGAGCTCCCCGTGAAGGGCCCGCGCCCCAAGGCGTCCTCGTCATGGGCGCCGGCATGGAGACGGGCAAGACCACGATCTGCTCCGCGCTGTTCCATGCCCTCCGCCGGGCCGGAACGGATGTGAGCTACATCAAGGCGACGGGCACCTCCTGCTTCCTGGGCGATCCGATGCGCGTACAGACCGGCGGCGCGTCCATCGAGGAGCTGAGCGGCGAGCTCGTTCTCGATCCGCAGAGCCTGCGGGTCAGCGACTTCGTCGATGCCTGCGGCGTCCCGAGCGACACGAGCACGGACCTCGCGACGTTCACGGAGGGAACGTGTCGATTCCTCGCGACCCAGCCGGGTGAGGTCTGCGTCGTCGAGCTCGCCGATTCGCTGCACCACCGGACGAATGTCGGCCTGCTCCGCTCGCCCGCTTTTCGCTCGCACTTTCGCAGCCTGGTCTACGTGGCGGATCCCTCACTGGATGCGGCGCAGAACTTCGTCCACTTCATCCGCGATGTGCTGGACTGGAATGACATCCGTCTCGCGTTCGGCGGCGGACTGGCGACGGCCCCCGCGCACGCGTCGCTCCGGGCCGAGATCAGCGCGCGTCTTGGCGTCCCCTGTCTCGACCCTGCGGACGAGGCCGGACTTCTGGAATGGGTCGCGGCAGACCGGGCCATCGCCCGATGATCCGCATCCGTCCGGGTGCGCCGCAGCCCGCGGCGGAGGGCTTCGTTCGCCGCACCGCCCACATCGACTCGCCGGAGGGGATCGACGACGTCTGGTTCATGACACCTGCGGACGCCCGCCCCCTCGCGGACGACTGGCTCCTCCCGGTAGGCGCCGTACTCGGCATGGTTCTCGGCGAGGACGTACACATCGCCGGGCGCGTCAGCGAGACAATGCTCGCCTCGATGGAGGAGCTCCAGCGCATCTCGCTGATACGGCATGAGGGTCTGGAGCGCGTCCGCATCACGTCCGAGGAGAGCGCGCCCACGGCCGGCGCCGAACGGCCTCGCGTCGTGTCCCTTTTCTCGGGTGGCGTGGACGCCTTCTACACCGCCCTCGATCCGGCCCCGGGCATCGACGACCTGCTCTATGTCCACGGCTTCGAGGCTCTCGTCGACGACGAGCGCGTGCTCTTCCACGTCCTTCCCCAGATCCGGGCCGCCGCCGCCGAGCTGGGCAAGTCCCTCCGACTGGCGGAGACGAACTGGCGCAGCGTGATCGAGCCCCTGAGCAGCCACGCCTTCTGGGTGAGCATGCCCATGCTCTTCGCCATCGCCCATCTCATGGGATCCAGTGTTGGGCGACTCGTCGTGCCGGAGACGCACGACCCGTTGTTCGGCTTGGAGGATTCGTCGTCCGTACCGAGCTACGTGCGACTCTGGGGGACCGAGGGGCTGGAGATGCTCGAACACGGCCATGTGCCGCGCTTCGAGAAGGTCCGTCGCCTGACGGAGTCGCAGGTCGCCATGCGCCGTCTCAGGGTCTGCTGGTCCAGAAAGGGCGTGGTCTACAACTGCGGCCGGTGCCGGAAGTGCCTGCGCACACGCATCCATCTGAAGCTCCTTGGTGTCGAAGGGCGTTGCCGGACGCTGCCACCCAGCCTTCGGTTAGGCGAGATCCGGCGCGCCCGGAGTGAGAAACCGGCGCACATGAACTACATGGAGGAGAACATCGCAGAGGCCGAGGCGCGGGGAATGACGGCTCTCGCGGCCGCCATCCTAATCCAGCGTGAACGAGAGAAGGCGGCGCCGACGTGGCGGCATGCTCCGCGTGCAAAGCTGGAGTACGAGTTACGACGCTCTCACTGGAGCTACCTCAAGCGGCGTTGGGATGCGTCCCTGCGACGTCTGAAGCGGCGGTGCGGCCACGAGCACCTGTTCAACTGTCTCGATGCAGCTTCCCCAGGGGAGCGGTGACCACATGACCTGCCGGCGAATTGGAGGCTTGAAGGGCAAGAGGGACGGCTGTACCCTTGTCCGCCCTGGCACGTTGACCCGGACTGCCGGCGCGGCGTAGGATCCTGGCATCGCACCCAGTCAGGAGCAGCAAGATGCCGGACGAGAAGCCGCCTGAAGCGCCCCCGCCGGGTTCCGTGCCCAGTTGGGGCAGCACGGGTGGATCAGTCCCTCGGAACGGGCTGGAAGATGCTGCTGCGTGCTGTGGGTCTCCAGACCAGCGGGGGGCGGCACAAGTTAGCTACCATGAATACTTTGTGGGAATCATAGAGTATTTCCTGTCACGTTTCTCCGGCGCCTTAATGCTTCCGCTTCCGAAACCGCCAATTGACTAATACGTGAAGCCGCCTTAGAGTGGCCATCAGCTAATGTAACCGGACGAAATACAATGAGTGAAGCCGACAATAAAATCGCCCCTCACCCGGTCCTGTCCAAGTATTATCACTCGGAACAAGATCGCCGTGGGCGCGTCGATGAAATGTTTGACGCGTCTGCCGAACACTATGACTGGATTAACAGCGTAATGAGTCTTGGTTCGGGCGAGCGCTATCGAAAACAAGCGCTGACCAAGATCGGCTTTGAGCCAGGAATGACGGTATTGGATGCGGGTTCTGGAACCGGCGTGGTGGCTTGCCTCGAGCAGGAAATGGTTGGACCCCAGGGCCTGGTCGTCGCCCTAGACCCAAGCAAGGGCATGCTGGGTGAAGCAACAAGACGCGGCGTCCAGCTCGCCATACAGGGTCTGGGTGAAAAACTCCCCTTTGGAGACAGCCAGTTCGACCGGGTTACAATGAGCTATGCTCTGCGCCACGTCGTTGATCTAAGAGTACTCTTCAAAGAATACCTGCGCGTTCTAAAGCCCGGTGGCAAATTGCTGATACTGGAGATCACCTGCCCGGAAAGCAGCATTGGTCATTTCTTGCTCAACGCCTATATGAAGACTATCGTGCCCACACTCACCCGCATATTTCGACGCAGCGCCGAGGCCCAGGAATTGATGCGTTATTACTGGGATACCATCGAACACTGTGTGCCTCCGGCGACTATCTTGGGTACTATGGGCACTGCTGGTCTGGAGCAGGCTCGGCGAGACGTCACCTTTGGTATCCTCAGTGAGTACAGCGCTGGTAAACCAAACAAACAACACCTGTAATCAAGCCATTCGTCCGGCAAGGCGAGAGTCCAGACGAACTGCGCACCATCGCTTCGAGGTCAGGCTGCACGCGCGGTGGGTCAACGATTTCATGCAGAACGAAGGATTCTACATCGGACCTGTGGAGTCGCGCATCATCGCCGACCTCAACGCGAACTACGCGCTGGGAAAGGACTGGCAGATCGGTGCCAACATCAGCAACGTCTTCGACAACGAGCACTACCAGACATTCGGCTGGAGTCTCATCGGGCGACGCGCGCTCGCGTATGTTGTTTACGAGTTCTGAGTTACACTAAGAACTTGAGGGGACAGTCCTTATCCCCGTGCTTGCAGGAGGGCCGCTTGCCAGCGGTTGTCGTCGCGCCAGACGTCGCCGGCCAGGACGGAGGTCATCTCGCGCAGCAGGCGATCTGGCTTGTCCTTGGCCAGGAACACGTTCTGCGCCCATCCCGGCCGGTAGAACCTGCGGATCACCTGCTCGAACGTCCGGTAGGCCACCTGCAAGCGCGCGTTGAAGGACTCCAGCCGCAACTCCCGCCCATCCTGCAGCGCCGCGTCGATCTCGTCAGCCATGAGTGAAGCGGATTGCAGCGCCAGCGTCACCCCGGAGGAGAACACCGGATCCAGGAAGCCGCGCGCATCCCCCAGCGCCGTCGTCCATGGCGTATCCGGCGCGGTGTTGTAGAAGCTGAAGTTCGAGGTGCGATGAGCCTGGAGGGATCGCTCGGCGCCGTCGAGCAGTTCCCGTAGGCCCGGGGAGCTTTCCACCATCTCGCCAACCGTGACCTCGGCATCCGGATCAACGCGCGCGTGCGTCTGCACGCGCCCGATGCTGAGGTGATGCTCCGGAAGCGGGATGAGCCAGACCCAGGACTCCGGCGACTCCAGCCAGATGACGATGTCGCCGTGCTGGAACAGTTCCAGCGCCGCAGGGCTGCGCACGTTGCGGTAATGCGTGTACGACGACAGGATGCCCATACCGTCGAGTGCCTTCCGGCTGCGCCGGGTCTGGGCGAATATCGCCTTTTGGCCGCCGGCATCGATGAAGATCCGGGCGCGGCAGGATCCCCAGTCTCCCTCCACCGTGACGCCGTCCGCATCCTCCTCCCAGCGGTGCACCGTACGCCCGAACAGCACCTGCGCGGAGCTCTCCTGGGCCAGGCGGGCCAGATCCGCATCCAGGCCCTTGCGCTCCACCTGGTAGGCCAGGGACGGAGTGCCCGGCAGCGCATAGTCGAAGGCGAACGTGTAGCGCTCGCCGCTGGGCTCGTCGTGGAACACCGCGCCGCGTTTGAACAGCGCGTACGGCGCCGACTCCAGATCGACGCCCACTTCCTGCAGCAGGGGGATGGCCGCCGGGAGCAGCGACTCTCCGATCTGGAAGCGCGGGAAATGGTTGCGCTCGAAGACGTGCACCCGATGCCCCTTGCGCGCCAGCCGGATGGCCAGGGAAGTCCCTGCGGGACCGGCGCCCAGGATGGCGACATCGGTGGTGGTGGAGGTCACCTCTCGAACTTCCGGAAGATCAGCGACGTGTTGATCCCGCCGAAGGCGAAGTTGTTGCTCATGACGTACTCGGCATGCTTCTTACGAACGTCGCCGCGAATGTAGTCCAGTTCGCCGCAGCGCTCGTCCACGCGCTTCAGGTTCAGCGTGGGGCAGAACCAGCGTTCACGCATCATGCAGAGCGTCATCCAGGCCTCCAGTGCGCCGGCGGCCCCCAGGGTGTGCCCCATGTGTCCCTTGACCGTGCTCACCGGCGTGTTGTTGCCGAACACCCGGGCCATGGCCTGCGACTCGGCGATATCGCCGACCTCCGTGGCCGTGCCGTGCGCGTTCACATAGCCGATGTCGGCCGGCGACAGGCCGGCACCGTCCAGCGCCTGGCGCATCACCGCCTCCATCCCCTCGCTGGACGGGTTCACCATGTGGTTGCCGTCGCAGTTGGTGGCGTAACTGACGATCTCGGCGTGGATATGTGCGCGCCGGGCCAGGGCGTGTTCCAGCTCCTCGACGATGAGCGTCCCGGCACCCTCGCCGATGACCAGGCCGTCGCGGCTCTCGTCGAACGGCCGCGGCGTCTCGGTGGGTGTGTCGTTACGGGTGGAGGTGGCGTACATGACGTCGAATACCGCCGAGCCCGCCACGTGCAGTTCCTCGGCGCCGCCGGTGATCATGATCTTCTGCTGGCCGTAGCGAACGGCGTCGTAGCCGAAGCCGATGCCCTGGCTGCCGGAGGTGCACGCCGAGCAGGTGGTGATGATGCGGCCCCGGACGCCGAAGAACTGCCCCATGTTGGCCGCCGTGGTGTGGCTCATGAACTGGATGTAGAGAGCCGGAGCGAGGCCCTTCATGCTGCGGTGGTGCGCCAGACGGATGGAGTACTCGCCGATCATGGGTGGTGAGCCCGACGTCGAGCCGTGCGAGATACCGGCGCTGCCGTCGGAGATCTCCGCTGCGCCCAGCAGCCCGGCGTCCTCCAGCGCCATCTCCGTGGCGCGGGTCGACAGCAAGGACACCCGCCCCATGGTGCGGGTCTTCTTGCGCTTCCAGTGGTCGGGAACCTCGAAGCCGTGCACCGGGCCGCCGAGCCTGGTCTGCAGCCCCTCCACCTCCGCCCACTCGGGCATGGCCTCGATCCCCGACGTGCCGGCCAGGAGGCACTTTGACACTGCCTCCCAGTCGTTGCCGAGAGGACTCAGTCCGGCCATGCCGGTGATCACCACTCTGTGCTTCAAGCCAGGCCTCCATTGACGGAGATCACCTGTCCGGTGATGTAGGCGGCGCCTTGCGAGAACAGGAACGCCACCGTCGCCGCCACCTCCTGCGGGCTTCCCAGCCGGCGCATGGGGATGAACCGTATCATCTCGTCCAGAGGAAGATCCGCAACCATGTCCGTCTCGATCAAGCCGGGCGCCACCGCATTCACGGTGATGCGCCGCCGGGCCAACTCCTTGGACAGGGCTCGAGTCGCTCCGATGATCCCGGCCTTGGCGGCACTATAGTTGACCTGCCCCTGATTGCCCACCACGCCGGAGACCGAGGACAGAGTGACGACTCGTCCACCTGCCTTGGCATGCACCATGGGCATGATGAGAGGGCTCAGTACATTGTAGAAGGAATCCAGATTGGTGTGAATCACCGCATCCCAGGCCTCGCCGGTGAGCACGGGGAAGGGCGCGTCCCGGGTGATGCCGGCGTTGCACACCACGCCCCAGTAGGGGCCGTGCTCCTCCAGATCCGCCAGCAGGGCAGTTCCGGCAGCCTCGCGCCCTGAGACGTCGAACGGCAGCAGCCGACCCTGGCCGCCGCGCTCCTCGACCGCCTGCAGGACTTCCTTCGCGGCGTCATGGCTGGAGAGGTAATTGAGGGTCAGGTGCCGTTCGGGCGACGCCAGCGCCAGGGCGATGGCGCGGCCGATGCCCCGGCTGGCTCCTGTGACCAGGATGCGCTCCGTCATCGTCCCATGCCCTCCAGAAAGGTCTCGGGCGTGAACTCCTCACCCGGGTCATAGATGCTCAGGTCCGCCTGCTGCAGCAGGCAGCCCGTGTCCGCGTCCTTGATGGAGCATGAGAACTTGAGCAGGCGCTCATTGCCCCACAGCG
>CBDVAL010000023.1:0-24061 GCA_965371955.1 uncultured bacterium
TACCCTGGGTCATCTCGCTCCCTTTCATTCTGGTCGAGGGCTGGTCGAGCTGGCGGGTCGCCACCATGGGGCTGATGAACGTCGGGCGCGGCGAAGGCGCGCAGATCATTCAGCTCTTCGGCCGTGGGGTTCGGCTCAAGGGTTACGAAATGAGCCTCAAGCGCAGCCCGCGCGCGAGCTTGCCCGAAGGGCTCGATCGCCCGCAGAATATCGCGGCGCTGGAGACGCTCTCGATCTTCGGCATCCGCGCGGACTACATGGCCCAGTTTCGCGACTTCCTCGAGGAGGAGGGGCTGCCTGCCCATGAAGAACGTGTCGAGATCGTCCTTCCCATCGTCAAGAACCTCGGCAAGCGGCCACTCAAGACGATCCGCCTCAAGAAGGAGATAGGGGGCGTCAGCACGGAGTTCGGCGACGCTTTTCGCAGGCTCGGCCCGATCGCGACGGCGCAGCCTCCCGACCCGACGGCCGACCCGGTCACCGACTGGCTCCAGACCAACCTGGTAGTCCTCAACTGGTATCCGAAGATCCAGGCCATGAAGTCGCTGGGTGTCATCGGTGGCGACACGGAGGACGCGCCCCATCAGGCGCACTTTTCAGCCCGCCATGTCGCGTTCCTCGATGTTGGCGCCCTGTACCTCGACCTGGAGCGCTTCAAGGCCGAACGCGGCTGGTACAACCTGAACCTGACACGGGAGGGGACCCGCGCACTCCTGGCGGACAGGACCTGGTACCGCCTGCTGATCCCTGAGGCGGAGCTCGCTTTCGACTCCATCGACAAGGTCCGCCGCTGGCAGGAGATTGCGCTCGCGCTGCTGCGCAAGTACACCGAGCGCTACTACACCTTCCGCAAGCGCGAGTGGGAGTTGCCGCACCTGGAGTACCGCGATCTCAAGGAAGACGACCCCAACTTCTTCGTCGTTCGCGAAGAGGGGCCTGAGTACGGCTACCGGATCCTCATCGAGGAGTCCCAGCAGGAGATTGTCGCGAAGCTCAAGGAGCTCAAGGGCGCCATCGAATCCGGCGACCTCAAGCCCTGGGAGTTCCGCGGCATCAAGGCCGTCTGGTTCTGCCGACACCTGTATCAGCCCCTGCTCTTCGCCGAGGGCGCGGCAGTCGAGATGTCACCCGCCCCGCTCAACAAAGGCGAACGCCGCTTCGTCGAGGATCTCAAGGCGTTCCACGACGGCGCTCCTGAGTTCTTCGCCGACAAGGAGCTCTACCTGCTGCGCAACCTGAGCAAGGGCCGAGGGGTTGGCTTCTTCGAGGCCGGCAACTTCCATCCGGACTTCATCCTGTGGTTGCTCGCCGGTGACCGCCAGCAGGTCGTGTTCGTCGACCCGAAGGGGATCCGGCAGGTAGGCGTCGACGATCCGAAGGTGCGTTTCCACAAGACGGTGAAAGAGATCGAGGAACGCCTCGGCGAGCCGAACGTAGCGCTGAACTCGTTCCTCATTTCGAATACACCTTCGCACGAAATGCGGAAGTTGTGGGGGATCGACAAGACCGCCATGCTGGAGCGGAACATTCTGTTCCAGAAAGAGGACAAGGAGTCGTATGTTCGCACGATGCTGCAAGGTGTCGGCGAGAGTCCAACGCGATGAAGTCGCCGAGTGTTGCGGAGGGGCGCCTGACAACGGCATGCAGCGGACGGCGCTTTGCGCCGCCGCTGATGCCGAAGGCGTTATTTGGATCAGAGGAGTCATGGACGCTTCCCCTCGTGAGCGAATAGGCCCGCTTTTGACGGAAGCTCTGAAAATCATTCCCATCCCGTTCACCCGACCCCTGTAGACCGGTAGTTTGCTTGACTTTCGCTCAGATGTTCGCTATACTTTCGTATCATGCACGGCAACCCGGCGAGAGTTCCGGTCTCCCAGGAGTCCCTGGAGACGGAAAAACCGCACCGTGAGCCCCATATCGCACGGGCCCGGGCGGATACGGATCCGGCGTGCCTGCGAGCCGATCGGCTCGCCATGGCGCTGCGCGCCGCTCGCGAGCGTCTCGAGGTTCCACTGGCTCGTGCCGCACGAGCCTTCACGCTCAAGAAAGGCTGGTTTGTCTTCGGCCATGCACGGCTGGAGGACCACGCGCGCGAGCGCTTCGGTCGTTCCGCGCGCTGGGTGCGCGACCTGGCGCTCCGGGGCAAGGCCCTGGCGCTGTTGCCCGCGTTGCGGGATGCGTTCACCGGAGACGACGGTGCACGGCCTTTGGGGACTGTCGCCACGCTCTGCATCGGGCGTATCGCCACGCCCGATTCGGTGGGCGCCTGGATCGAGTTGGCCCGGCGCGTCACCGTTCGGGAACTGCGCGATGTAGCGCGGAGCGCCCGGGCTGCGGGATCCTCCTGGCCCGCTCGTGGCGATGACGAATCCAGCCAGGGCTCGACATCGCTGCCCCGAACGGCGCCACAGGAGGGCGACGAGGCCGAGCCGGTCGCCACCACCACGCTGCGGATCCAGATCCCCGCTGCCGTCCGCGCAGCGTTCGATGAAGCTCTCGATCTCTACCGCGCCGTGGTGGGAGGCCACACTACAGTGGGCTCCTTCATTGAAGCGCTCGTGGCCGAAGCCGCAGGCGGGGTGGACCCGGTGGAGCTCGAGCCGGACCCGCCGCAGCCGCGTCCCGCCCTTGCCACCCGGGAGCAGGCGCTGGCCCGGTCCACCGGCCACTGGCGGCATCTTCCGGGCTCTGTTCCGGCTTCCGCGGCTGTCCTCTGCGCCGGCAGCACGCTGAGGGCCCTGGACGAGCTCTCCGCCCTCGCGGGCTTCGGTGAGCCCGCCGAGCTGGACACCCAGTTGCGCGGCCTCATCGCGCTGCAGACGGAGATCGATCGACAGTTAGGAGAGATCCTGGTGGAGATGTCGCAGCAGGACGCCTGGAGGCGACTGCGTTTCGCCGGTGTGGGCCACTACGGCGAGGAGCGGCTGGGACTCTCCCGCACCACCGCCGAGGATACCGCCCGCTTGGCCCGGGCCTTCCATCGATTCCCTCTGCTGCGCGCGGCGCACACCGAGGGACGGGTAGGGTCCGAGGCGGCGCAACTGGTGGCGCGCCTCCTGGGCCGTGAGCCGGTGGAAGAGCAACTGGAACGGGCGTGGGTCGCCCGTGCGGAGGCGGTGACCGTCAAACGTCTGCGAGACGAGATGCGCCTCCTGGGGCGGGAGGCAGTGCTGCCAACTCACCCCATGTCCCATCCGCGGCGGCGCGTGGATCCGCAGCGCTCGTGGCCGCCTACCGACGCCGAATGGCATGCGTCGCTGCGGCGCGAGCCGGGAACCTCCCGTGAACGCGTGGAGAAGATGGGCCGGGAGGCCGTGCCTGTCTTCAGCCCGGACGTTCTCCTCTGGAACCTGGGCACCGTGGGGACACCCGTCGACCAGGTTCCCGAGACCTTCCGTCCCCTGTGGCACAAGGCGCAGGCCCAGGGCGACGTCCAGCTTCGCCTGTGCCTTTCCTCGCCGCTTGCCTATGACTTCTTCTCGTGCCTGCAGTTCTTCCGGGGTCGGTGGCGGCGGCTGGCGGATGCAGATCTCGAAGCCCAGGGACCACCGTCTCTCCAGGCGGCCCGGGCGTACCGCCGGCGTCATCTTCCGCTTCCCCTGTGGGTCGGCTTCCTGGCGCTGCTCGAGGAGTTCGTCCACATCTGGGACGACCCGCAGGCCATGCCGAAGCGTCCGGGCGATGCGGTCTACTCTCGCGACGGCTGGCGCTGCACCGCCCCCGGCTGCACCTCCCGCAAGCACCTGGAGGACCACCACGTGGTCTACCGCTCCCGAGGCGGCGGCGACGAACTCTCCAACCGCACTTGTCTGTGCCGGTTCCATCATCAGCGTGGTGAGCACGGGGAGCTGGCTTCGTGTCGCGGCAGCGCGCCGTTGAACCTGCATTGGCGCCTGGGCCGGCGCGAACTGGGCGCCCGCTTTCGAAGCGAGCGGCGGCAAACCGCGGGTCGGCCCTAGCCGACCGCCGCTACTCTCCGATCTCGAAGTTCCCCTCGGCCGATCCGCCCTCGGTGACCACCACCTGCTTCTCCGCGGTGCCCAGGGCCTCGTGCCACATCCGCAGGGTGTAGGTGCCCGGCGGGACGTCCTCGAGGCGGTAGCGGCCGTTCTCGTCGGTCACGGCGACGAACGGCTCGTCGGTCACCAGGATCCACGCCTCCATCCAGTCGTGGACGTCGCACTTGAGATGCACGAGGCCCGCCTCGTCGAGGGTGTTCTTGATGACCTTGCGATACTTCGGCTGCGCCAGGTTGAACAGGGTCTTGTTGCCCAGGAATGCGTGAACGTTGTGCAGGGTATCGTCCTCGTTCTTGAGGTGAAGCTCCGTCCCCGGGCGAACAACCTGGACGTGCGGTCCGTAGCGGCACTCCTTTTGCTCGATCTCCGCCGTGCCGGCCGGCGGCGCATCGCCGGAGGCGCCCACCAGGGTGATGATCGCGTTCCGGAGCCCTTTGGTCTCGGACGAAACGACGAAGGTCTCGTCGATCTTCTTCGTGCCGCAGACATCCAGATCCTTGGTGATCCGGATGGTCTCCGTCTCGGGGAAGTCATCGGAGAACCGCACCACCCCCTCGACGATCCCGGCCGCAAGGAGCGGATACGGGGCCACGCAGAACGCCAGCAGGGCCAGGAGCCGGCCTGCCTTTCTCAGCGAAATCCTTGTCTTCTTTCTCATCGGATCTTCCACTTGCTCTTCTTCGGAGCGATGGTCTCGAGATACGCGAACAGGTCCTCCATCTCGTCCTCCGCGATCGCGCCGGAGTAGTCCGGACAGGAGAAGGGCGGGGGCGCCTCCGCTGGATCCAGGGGCTCGGGAACCTGCCGGGCGCTGAGGCTTGCCTGGAGTTCCTCGAAGGTTCTGGCCGTCGTGAGTGCCGGCATGGTCTCATCCGGAGCCGCGTTGGGGTTCCGGATGCCTCCCTGGCCGACCTCCCCGTGACACGCCCAGCACGCGAAGCGCTTGAACAGCGCCTCACCGCGCCGGGGCGCCTTGTTGTTGAGGTAGAGATTGATCATGAACTCCCATTCCTGGGAGTCCCCGTTGCTCTGTCCCCGGAGGGTCTCCAGGTAGGCCGTCAGGGCCTCGACCTCGTCATCCCCCAGATCGAAATTCGGCATGAAGGTGTCCGGCTTGAAGGCCGCCGGGTCATGGAGCCAGACTCGCTCCCAGGCCCGCGTCTTGCGGAGCCCCAACCAGGTGAGATCCGGCCCGGTGAACCGGCCCTCCCTGCCGAGGCGATGGCAGGCCAGGCAGTCGTAGGCCCGGAAGAGCCGTTCGCCCTTCTCCGCCGGAGAACCCGGGCGGGAGAGCAGGGCCCGTGAATCCACGGTCGTTGTCATCGCGGTGAGACTGGCCAGCGTCGCACTGAACTCCCCGGGGGTGAAATCGAACTTCGGCATCTTGGTGCCGGGCTTGACGTCCTGGGGGTCCGAGAGCCACCTCCGTAGCCAGTCCTCCGACCGCCGCAGACCGACGTGGTTGAGGATCGGTCCCACCGTGCCGCCGGTCTCCGTGACCGTGTGGCAGGTGGTGCATTGGTACTTGCGGACGATGGGCCCCTCGAGGAACTCCTCCTGCGCCGTCCCCTCCCACTCGCCCTGGGCGAGAAGAAGGGGAGAGGCGCACACCAAGACCAGGAGGAGCCCCTGGACCAGGTGTTGAATCGGTCTCAAGGCAGATTCCTTGGATAGACGGTTGGGCTGTGGCGGAGACTCGCGAGCGAAGACCCCTAGTTCATCATCATCTTCTTCATCATCTCCGGGACCTTGCCCATCTCGATCTCGTCGCCGTTGGAGAGCGAGGTGATATACGAGGCGAGATCGCGGGACTCGGGCGTGTTCAGCGGCAGCGGCTTCGCGCCCATGAACATCATGATGCAGTTGTTGTCCATGTCCGCCAGCGTGATCACGGCGTCATTCGGTACCTTGAACTTGGGGAACGTCGCCGCGGCCCCTGCCAGCGATGGCACGGGAAGCTCGTAGGGCTTGCCGGTCACCTCCGACTTCATCGGCGTGGTCACCGTCCCACCGGTAGTCCCGCCGCCGGGATGGCAGGTCGCACAGGTCCGTCCGTTGGTGGACAGCTTGGCGTTGTTGAACAGCGCCTTGCCTCGCTCCATCGAGCTCTTCTGCTTCTCCATCATCGCGGGTGGGAGATTCTTCTTCATGGCCTCCATGGACGACATGTACTTGTCCATGTTCTTCATCGCCCCGTTCTTCATCATCATCTTGTCGTCTTCGGTGAGCGGGACTCCCAGTTCGGCCTTCGGCATCTCCATCTTGGCCTTCTTCTTGGCGGCCAGCCCGACCTCCATCGCCACCGACACCATCAGAACCACGCCTGCGGTTGCCAGGATCCTGCCTTGCTTCGTCACGTACGCCTCCTTTTGCCCTGATCTGGAAAAGCTGGGCATGCCGGAGAACCATTGCGGGCACGGATGTATTCCTGCCCGATTCTGCGGTTTTCTTGTCTATCTTGGCGCATATGTCGCCGAGGGACCGGATCGGTGCGCCTGCGGCAATTGCCCAAGGAACGAGAGCCGTGGTACCGTGTTGTTTGGGGGTGCTATGCGCGGAGTGGAGAGTTCCGTGCTAGCCTGTTGCAGTCGTGGAACGAGCGGCAACGCGGTCAACCGACCGCTCTCGAGGCCTCCGTGACGGTGAGACCATGATTCGTGGAACGATCCCCCCGCTCGGTCTGGTGGCCCGCGCCCTGATGACCCTTCTGGTCCTCACGGCGGCGGACGTTCCCGCTCGCGGGGCGGAATCCGGGCCGTCCCTGCGGCCCTTGCCGCCCCCTGTCAAGCGCTACACGCAGGAGCAGATCGCACTCGGGAAGCTTCTTTTCTTCGAGGGACGGATCTCCGGAGACGGCTCGACGCCGTGCGCATCGTGCCATTCGCCGGAACATCACTGGAGCGACGGGCAGCCGCTCTCGAAGGGTTATCCCGGGTCGCTGTACTTCCGCAACACCCCGACGGTGCTGAACGCTGCCTACCGACAGCGGTTCTTCTGGGATGGGCGGCTGGCCGGTTCCGACCTCGCGACGCTGATCCGGGATCACATCGCCGAGGCCCACTTCATGAACGCCGACGGGCGGCTGATCATCGAACGGCTGCGGCAGATCCCCGGATACGAGAAGCGCTTCCAGGTGGCGTTCGGCAGGGAACCGGGCTACGGTTCCATCCTGAACGCCCTGGCCGCTTTCGTCTCCTCCCTGCGCTCGAAGAACGCGCCCGTGGACCGGTTTCTCGCTGGAGACCGGTCGTCCCTCTCATCCGCGGCCGGTGCGGGGTACCGCCTCTTTACCGGCAAGGCGGGTTGCGTCCAGTGCCACAACGGAAGCATGCTGAGTGACGGCCGGCTCCATCGCCTGGGGATTCCGGACAACGACGACATCTATGCCACGCCGGAGCGTCACATCACGTTCCGGCGTTTCCTTCGGACCATGGGCGTCCCCGAGTTCCAGCACATGCGTGGCGATCCCGGGCTCTATGCCGTCACCAAGGAAACCGCCGATCGAGGGAAGTTCCTGACCCCGTCGCTCAGGGAGGTGTCGACGACGGCGCCCTACATGCACAACGGCATGTTCGAGACACTGGATCAGGTGGTCGATTTCTATGACCGGGGCGGAGGTGAGGATGCCGGGTCGGAGCTCGCAGCCCTCGGGTTGACCGATGCCGAGAAGAAGAGCCTCGTGGCGTTCCTGGAGGCGCTCTCCGGCGACAGGGTCTACATCGACGGGGACTCGCTGGATCTGCCGGCCTATGCGCCGAGACAGCTGGGGGAGAACTGATCGATGCTCGATTCGGCGGCATCTCGACGCAATTCCCACGGCGTTCTCTTGCTCGGGATCCTCTGCCTCCTGATCCTCGTGCTCGTATCCTCCTGCTCCCGATTCGATCCGGCGGAGGAGTATCCCGAGCTCAGCCCGCTGGGCCCGGTGCCCGAGCCACCGGACAATCCGACGACGCCGGCCAAGGTCGAGCTGGGAACACACCTCTACTTCGACAGCCGGCTCTCGGGTGATCTGGCCATCAGTTGCGCATCGTGTCATTTTCCGTCGCTCGGATGGGGCGACGGCGGTGAGATCTCCACCGGGTATCCCGGCAGCCAGCACTGGAGGAACTCGCAGACCATCATCAACGCCGCCTACTACTCAAAGCTCTTCTGGGGCGGAGAGTCGCCGAGCCTGGAGAGGCAGGCCAACAGCGCCATCACCGGCAACCTGGCCGGAAACGGCGATCCCATCATGATCGAGGAGCGGCTGGCCCAGATCCCGGAGTACGTCGAGATGTTCCGAGACGCCTTCGGCACCGGCCGGCCGACCTACGAGCATGTCCTCAAGGCCATCGCCGCCTTCGAGCGCACCCTGGTGGACCCGGACACACCTCTCGATCGCTTCTTGCACGGCAACCGCAAGGCACTGACCGATGCCCAGGTCCGCGGTCTCGAACTCTTCACGGGCAAGGCAAACTGTATCCGGTGTCATTCAGGGGCCCTCCTGAGCGACCAGGACTACCACAACATCGGGGTCCCCCCGAATCCTCTGTTCGAGACCAGCGTCATGCACCAGATCGCCATGCGCTACCAGCACTTCAGCCGCGGCGTCTCGGAGGAGCTCTACCGGTCGGCCGATCGGGACCTGGGCCTCTACTACACGACCAAGCGCGAGGCGGACAAGGGACGGTTCCGCACGCCCTCATTGCGCTACACGGTCTACACCGGGCCCTACATGCACAACGGAGTCTTTGCGACCCTCGAGGCGGTCGTGGACTTCTATGACCGTGGCGGCGGCGATGACCCTGGCATGAGTTCGCTGGTCCAACCGCTGAATCTCTCGGATCAGGAGAAGCGAGATCTCGTCGAGTTCCTGCGCTCTCTGTCCGGAGAGGAGATCATCGTGGAACAGCCGGATCTGCTGGAATACGCGGTCTTGCGCTGACGAGGAATCGATGAGCAAGAGAATGAGCGAGACATGCCTCAGCCGGCGGAGGTTCTTGATCCAGTCGGCGGCTGGCGCCGGCGGCGTGATGACCACGGTGCTCCTGGGCGACCTCTTCGGCTCCGTCCTGGCTGCCGATGCCGCGAAGCCCGTCCAATTCGCCCGCTACCCGGATCGGCGGGTCGGGTCACTGGCCGCCCTCGAGGTCGACCGGCCGGTGCCGTTCATCTATCCCAACGACGATGCCCAGTCGGTCTGCACCCTGGTGAAGCTCGGGGTGCCCGCCGGCGGCGGCGTCGGTCCGCAACAGGACGTTGTTGCCTTCTCGAGCTTCTGCACGCATCAAGGCGGCCTCCTGACCGGCAGCTATCGTGCCCGGGAGAAAGTGATGGGGCCGTGCCCCATGCACCTCTCCACTTTCGACCTCAGACGCCACGGCATCCTGACTGTCGGGCAGGCGACCAGCGCCCTCCCGCAGGTGGTTCTCGAGGCGCGAGGCGATGACCTCTACGCCATCGGCGTCATCGGCCTGATGTACGGCTATGCATCCAACGTCCCCGGGGGAGCGTCATGAGCGCCGAATACGAGCCCAAGGATCGGGTCCCGCTTCCACCGAGGAATGCCAAGGTCAGCACCACGGCGTGCGACTACTGCATCGTCGGCTGCGGCTACAAGGTCTACACCTGGCCTGAGGGCCAGGAGGGAACTCCGGATGCCCGTGGCAACGCCCTGGGGATTGACTTCCCGGTGCCCGCCCTCTCCGGCCGATGGGTCAGCCCGAACCAGCACAGTTACTGTGTTATCGGCGGCAAGAAGCACCACGTGGTGGTGATCGCCGACGGTGACAGCGAGGTGGTGAACCGAGCCGGGAATCACTCCATCCGCGGCGGCCTCCTGGCGCAGAAGCTCTACACCCCCGATGGCCCCACGAAGGATCGGCTGAAAGAGCCCATGCTGCGGGTCAACGGCAAGCTCGTGCCCATCTCCTGGGACGATGCTTTCACCATCATGGCCAAGGTTTCGCGACACGTCATCGACAAGCACGGAGCGGCGTCCTGGGCGATGAAGACCTACTCGTATCAGTACTTCGAGAACACCTACGCCATCTCGAAGATCGCCTTCGAGTCCATCAAGACTCCGGCCTATGCACCGCACGACAAGCCCGGTCCTGGCAATGACACGGCCGGTGTGGACGACGCGGGGATCAAGACGTTCTCGGCCTCCTATCACGACTGGATGCTCGCCGACGTGATCTTCATCTCCGGCACGGATCCGTACGAGACGAAGACCATCCTGTTCACCGAATGGATGATGAAGGGCTATCCAAACAAGATCATCATGGTGAACCCGAGGCGCACGCCCGGCGCCGCGTATGCGGAGAAGATCGGCGGCGTGCATCTGAATCTCATCCCCGGCACAGACACCATCCTGCACCTGGCGCTCATCCGGTTGATCCTGGAGAACGGCTGGGAGGATCGAGAGTTTCTCGAGAAGCATGTCGCCAACAAGTGGGAGATCGATGCCGGCTTTGGCCGCGGCACGCGCAACACGCCCTGGCAGTGGCGCACCACCTGGGGAAAGATCCAGACGGACCTGGAGTCCTACAAGAAGTGGGTGCTCTCCTATCCCCAGGCCGAGCTTCGCACCGCGGCCGGGATGACGGGAGTCGACGCCGCGAAGATCCGCCGAGCGGCAGAGCTCATCGCCCGACCGGTGGACGGCAAGCGGCCCAAGACCTCGTTCGGGTTCGAGAAGGGCAACTACTGGTCCAACAACTATCTCAACACCATCTCCTTCGCGTCGTTGGGGCTGATCTGCGGCGCCGGCAACCGCCCCGGCCAGGTTCTGTCGCGCCTCGGGGGCCACCAGCGCGGCTCGGCCGGCAAAGCGGCCCCCTATCCGCGGGTTCTGTCACCGCAGAAGTACGCCGGGCGGCGCAAGCTCGAGATCGACCTCGACCGCTGGGTCGAGGCCGGCAAGGTGCGCTTTGCGTGGGTCATCGGCACGACCTGGTTCCAGGCCATGGCGGGAAGCCAGGAACTGGCGCGCACAGTGAGAAAGGTCACGACGGGGCATCCCCGCCAGATCTCCTCGGCCGAGCCCGATGCCGCGGCGCAGGCGCTCATCGATCGGGTGGACGAGGGTGGCATGGCCATGGTCCACCAGGACATCTATCCCGTTGCCCCCATCAACACTGAGATCGCCGACCTGGTCCTGCCGGCGGCCACGTGGGGCGAGTCCGATTTCACACGTTGCAACGGCGAGCGTAGGCTGCGCTTCTACTCCAAGGTTGCCGATCCTCCGGGCCAGGCCAAACCCGACTGGTGGATCATCTCGCGATTCGCCCAGAAGATGGGCTTCAAGGACTGGGATTGGCAGGACGCCAATCAGGTCTTTGAGGAAGGAGCCCGGTTCAGCCGGGGCGGCCTGTTGAACTACCACCCGCTGGTGGTCTACGCCCGGAAGGCCGGGTTGAAGGGCCACGAACTGCTGCGACGGCTCGGGACCCACGGCATCCAGTGCCCGGTCCGCTACCGGGACCGAGCGGCGGAGTCAGCCGAGTACCTCGAGTACGCGGGATATCTGGATCTCCCCGGCGCCCCCGGCGTCATCGTCGGGACCAAGCGTCTGCACGACCACGAGACCGATTTCGGGACGCCCCGTGGTCCCACGGTCCACAAGAAGTGGCTCACGACGTTCAATACTCAGAGCGGCAAGGCGCTGCTCCAGCGCTCGCCCTGGGATCTGTTCGCGGACTTCTACGAGCGCATCACTCCGCGAGGAGACGAACTCTGGGTCACCAGCGGGCGGATCAACGAGCGCTGGCAGTCCGCCTTCGATGACATACGGCGACCGTACATCATGGAGCGCTGGCCGGGAAACTTCGTCGAGATCCATCCTTCGGATGCCGGCAAGCGAGGCATCGAGTCGGGCGACCGGGTCCGGGTCTGGAACGACGACGTGCTGATCCAGACAGGAGGATTCGTCGCGGTCGAGGGCGACGACCTGTCGTACACGGGCCTGGAGCGCAACGGGCATATCCGCATCGGCAAGGGCAGCTTCGAGGGGACCGCCATTGTGACCGACGATATCCGCCCGGGCGTCCTGTTCACTGATTTCCTCTGGACCAAGGAGCCCGCCAATAGCGTGGTGCATCGGGTCGCCGATCCCATCACCAACCGCTACCGTTTCAAGCTGGGGAAGGGCCGGATCAAGAAGATCGGCGAGTCCCGGTACAAGAGCGCCTTCCGGGGCATGAGCTTCGCGCCGCGAACGGTGATGGGTCCGCCGGTGGGTAGCAAAGGGGAAGAAGCATGAGGTCCGCAAAGGGTGTGCTGGTCGCCACCGCGGCGGTCGTTCTGGTCGCGGCGGGTCCCTTGACTGTCTCGGGAAGCGGATCTGCCGCCGGGCTTCTCTGGGAGGAGGTCAAACCCACGACCTCCATGCCACAGCAGGCGGACCTGGCCCTCGGCAGGCGAGTCTATGACACACACTGTCTCGCGTGCCACGGCCAGGCAGGGGACGGGCGCAGTTCCGCGTCCTTGTTTCTCCCCATATCCCCGAGGGATTTCACCTCGGGGACGTTCAAGTACCATTCCTCCAGCTCCGCCCTGCCGTCCGACACCGATCTTTTCCGGACCATCACCGTTGGCTTTCCGGCCTTCGGCATGCCGTCATTCCGCCAGCTCAGCGAGGAAGATCGCTGGGCCGTCCTCTCGTTGGTGAAGACTTTCTATCCACGCTGGCAGAAGGACAAGAGGGACGAGGAGCCTGTCGATCCCGGAGCGGAGCCCCGCCGTCAGCCCGGCTGGGAGCAGCGCGGCAAGGAACTCTACGAGGACCTCTTCGAGTGTGCCAAGTGTCATGGTCTGATGGGGCACGCCGACGGCCCGTCCGCGCCGACGCTCAGAGACCACTGGGGGAATCGGATCGAGGCCGTGGACTTCAGCCTGGGCCCAGTGTTCCGCAAGAGCGGATGGAGGCCCAGGGACACGGTGCGCATCCTCATGACCGGGATCTCGGGCACGCCCATGCCGGCCTACTGGTTCGAGGGTCAGGACAGGACCCGGCTGTGGGAGGTTTCCTGGTATGTGGAGTTCCTGGGAGAAGACGGCGCGGACAACTAGCCCCATCCCTCTTTCACCTCTGGCAGAGCCCTGCGCTCGGCTCCGGTCTCACCGGCTCGCTCTGATCCTCCTGGCTGGCCTTGTTTCCGGCCTGAGTTCGACTGGCGCGCCCCGCGCGGATGTGTATGAGAACCAGGACTTGCGAATATTTGCCGATCTCCGGGCTCGCCTCGAGAGTGATTTCGATTCCCAGACGGCCACGGGGTCGAGTCGCGACGATCGCACCCGCCTGCGCGTCCGCGTTCGGCTCGGCATGCGCTACGATCCCACCGAGTACCTCTCGTTGGGCATCCGCGTGCGCAGCGGCTCCGATGACAGTCAGCAGTCGCCGCATATCACGGTACTGGACTTCGACGACAACGACACCGGCGACAGTGACTTCAACCTGGACCAGTGGTTCTTGAAGGGAGACTGGAAGCACGGCTGGGTCTGGATCGGGCGCAATTCCTTTCCTTTCTGGAAGCAGAACGAGCTCTTCTGGGATGACGATGTCACCCCGGCAGGGCTCGCAGGAGGTCTTCGCCGGAGGTTCGGAGGCGGGGAACTATCGGTGCAGGGCGGCTACTTCTCGTTGCCTGTGGGCATGCAGGAGTTCGCGGGCAATCTCGGCGCCGCGCAGGCCGTCTACGTGACGCCAGTCGGGAAGGCCGGCATCACCGCGGCGGCGGGAGTATTCAAGTTCGCTGCCGACACGGACGACCCCGACGCCGCAACTCTTCTGAATGGCAACGGCAGCCGCGACTATACCATCTGGACAGGCAGCGTTCAGGTGCGGCTGAAGGCAAAGGACCGCCCGCTGGTCCTCGGCCTGGACTACATGCACAACTCCGAGAACTACTCGGCGACGCACCCGGACCCTTTCACCGCCGCCAACCACGACGAGACCGATGGCTACGTCGTTTCCGCCAAGCTCGGCAGTCTCAAGGCGAAGGGTGACTGGCTGGCCGCGTACTACTACGCACGGATCGAGACCTTCGCCGTGAACTCATCAGTTTCCCAGGACGACTGGGTCCGGTGGGGCTCGGCTACCGAGACACGCGCAAGCAACCTGAAAGGTCACGAGTTGCGTTTCGCCTACGCATTCGAGCAGAAGATCAACCTGGTCGCCCGGCTGTATCTGGTGGAAGCGGTAACGACTCCCGAAGACGGCAATCGTTTCCGTGTCGACCTGAACTTCAAGTTCTGACGGGCGCTCGGCTCAGAAGAGCAGATGCTGCTGGCCGGGGCGGCGGAAGGCAGTGCTGGAGGGAGCCGGCATGCTCCGGTCCAGCTTCAGGCGGCGGGCTGCCGTGCGGAACAGCGCGGCCAGCTGATCGGCGTACGGGCCGTGGCCGCGCATGCGGCGGCCGAAGCGCGCGTCGGTGACTCTGCCGTCGCGGCACTGCCGGAGGCGGCCCATGACCTTGTCCTTGCGGTCCGGGAAGTGGTGCTCCAGCCAGTCCTGGAACAGGCGGTCCACCGGTGCCGGGAGGCGCAGGAGGATCCACGCGGCGCCGTGGGCGCCCGCCTCCGCCGCCGCCTCCAGGATGGACGGGATCTCCTCGTCCGTGAGGCCGGGGATCACCGGGGCCACCATGACGCCCACCGGGACGCCGGCATCGGATAGGGCGCGAACGGCCTCCAGCCTGCGCTCCGGCCGTGCCGCCCTGGGCTCCAGGCGTCCGGCGAGATCGGCGTCCAGCGTGGTCACCGAGATCATCGCCCGCGCGGCCCCGTGTCCCGCGAGTTCCCCCAGCAGATCGGCGTCCCGGGCCACCAGCGCGCTCTTGGTGATCACGTCCACCGGATTGCGGAACTCGGCCAGCACCTCCAGGCAGCGGCGGGTGATCTTCAGGCGGCGTTCCAGCGGCTGGTAAGCGTCGGTGTTGCCCGACAGCGAGATGGTCTCGGGCTGCCAGCGCGGGCTGGAGAGCTTCTTGCGCAGCAGCTCCGGCGCGTCCTCCTTGACCATCAACCGGGTCTCGAAGTCCAGGCCGGCGCTGAAGCCCAGGTACTCGTGGCTGGGGCGGGCGTAGCAGTACGAGCAACCGTGCTCGCAGCCGCGGTACGGGTTCAGGCTCCAGCGGAACGGGATGTCCGGGCTGTCGTTCTCGGCCAGGATGGTACGCGAGGCGTCGCGGTAGTATTCCGTGGGGATGGGCGGACCCGGTTCCCCCTCCTCCAGGTCGGGTTCGACGAAGATGCGCTCGTAACGGTTGGGCGGGTTCTCCGGTGTGCCGCGGCCGCGCATGCTCCGGTTACTCGTTGCGCATGGCCTCCACCGGGTCCAGGCGGGAGGCCCGCAGTGCCGGGTAGAGCCCGAAGATGATGCCGATGCCGGCGGAGAACGCCACCGCGCCTGCGGTCCAGACGGGCGAGTTGGATGCCGGCAGCGCGGTCATCTGCGCGACGAGCCAGGCCAGCGCGCTCCCGGCCAGGACCCCGGCGACGCCGCCCAACCCGGTGAGGCTGGCCGCCTCCACCAGGAACTGGTAAAGGATGTCCATGCGTGTCGCCCCCAGGGACTTGCGGATGCCGATCTCCCGGGTTCGCTCGGTCACCGACACCAGCATGATCGCCATCACGCCGATGCCGCCGACCATGAGGCCGATGGAAGCGATGACCGCCAGCACGAGACCGATGGGACCGGTGAACTTGCCTATCAGCTCCTCCAATGCGTCGGCAGACGATATCCCGAAATCATCTTCGTCCGCAGGACGCAGACCGTGGCGCATGCGCATCAGGGCGGCGATGTCATCGGACGTATCCTCGATCGAATACCCGTCTTCCGGTACGATGGCGACGATGACCTGGTCCCGCTCGTCGCCCCACTGGCCGCGGAACGTGGTGTAGGGCACGACCACGAAGTCGTCGGCCAGGCCACCGAACAGGTGATTCCTCTCGCCGTAGACGCCCACCACGGTGAATGCTTGGCCGCGGATACGGATGCGCTTGCCGATGGGATCCACGTGCGGGAACAGGTCTTCCGTCGGGCCGGCACCGATCATGCAGACGCGCGCCGAGTGTTTCTCCTCCTGCTCGGTGAAGTTCCGTCCCAAGCGGATGGGGATGTTGAAGATCATGGGGAACTGGGTGCTGGCGCCGATCACGGCCACGATCCCGGTCTTTTCCCCCTCGTAGCCCAGTAGCGTTCTCCACTGCGGTTGCTGCTGGAAGTCCACCAGCCTCACGCTGGTCAGCTCATCCCGCACGGCCGCCATGTCCCCGGGATTGATCTCCGGCCGGTGTGCGTACTTCTTGGGATCGCCACCCACCAGGATGTTGACCTTCGACAGGTAAATCACGGTGTTGTCCGACGAGCGGATATCCTGGGAGATCTTCCCTTTCAGGCCCAGCAAGATGGTCACGGTGAGCATCAGGGTGGTGACGCCGATCCCGACTCCGAGGATTACCAGTGCCGAGCGCATCTTGTGGCTGCGCAGAGTATCCCATGCCTGTCGGAGGCTCTCGTCGAGTCTGCGGAAGAGTGCCGATCTATTCATGGCGTAGCGCCTCGATGGGATCCAGTTGGGCTGCCTTGTTGGCCGGATAGATGCCGAAGAAGATGCCGGTGAACACGGTGACCACGAGACCGGCGACGATGGCCCACGGTGCGATGGTGTACGGCAGGGGACTGAGCAAGCCCACCACGGAAGCCACCACAAAACCCATGGTGATGCCGATGATCCCGCCGACGGACGATAGCGTCATGGACTCCACCAGCATCTGCCACAGGACGTTGCTGCGCCTGGCGCCGAGCGCCTTGCGGATACCGATCTCTCGCGTGCGTTCCGTCACGGACACCAGCATGATGTTCATGATGACGATCCCCCCGATCACCAGAGAGATCGAAGTAATGACGATCAGCACCAGGAAAATGGAGGATGAGATCCCTTTCCAGAGGGAGACCAGCCCCTCGGCCGTGGTGACCTCGAAGTCGTTGCGGTCGCCGGGACGTAAACGGTGGCGGATGCGCATTTGCGCGGTCGCCTCTTCCACCGTCTCGTGGATCGTCCCGAGATCCACCGCCTGTATCAGGATGTTCACGGAACTGCGCGTACCGTAGACCTTCTGGAACGAGGTGATGGGCGTGACCAGGAAACGGTTCTGGTTCTGGCCGAGGATGTTGGCCTGTTCCTCCACGACGCCTACTACGCGGAACGGTCTCCGCCCGATCTTCACCATCTTGTCCAGGGGGTCCTCATCGGGGAACAGGCTCTTGGCCACGTCCCAGCCGATGACCGCCACGTTGGATTTTGCCTGCACCTCCAGGCGCGAAAAATGCCGGCCCGACGCCAGGGTCAGGTTGCGCAGCAGGGGGTAGTTGGCATAGCGCCCCTGGATCCTGATGCCGTCGAGGTAGCGCTTGCGGTAGGCCACCCGTGAGCCCTGCGACACCGACGCGTCCACCAGTTGGGCGTTGGTCACGTTGGCACGGATGTAGTCCACGTCGCGCAGGGTCAAGCGTGGGTTGCGCAGGGACTTGATGAACTCATCGAGGCTGCTGAGGATCTTCAGCTGATCCACGCGCCGGATGGTGACGATGCCGGTGCCCTCGCCGGCGACCTTCTCTCTGACGTAGGTATCCATCCCGCCCACTATGGAGACCACGGCGATCACGGAGGACACGGCCACGACGTTGGCCAGTACCGTGAGGAAGGTCCGCAGCTTCTGCGACCAGATGGACGCCAGTGCCAGCCGGATGCCTTCGAAGAGCATGGCTAGGCGGAGTCGGGCGAAGAGCCCTTCCCCTTCTCCTTGCCCGCCTTCTTGTCCTTGATCTTCACGGCGTCACCGTCCTCGAGGCTGCGCAGCGCGGTGAACGGGCCGGAGACCACCTGATCGCCCTCCTTGAGGTCGCCGCTCACCTCGAAGTGCTTCTCACCCGCGATGCCGACCTCCACGGGAATGAACGCCACCACGCCGTCGCGGACGACGAATACGCCCTCCTTCTCCTCCTTGCCGTTCTCGTCGTCTTCCTCGTCGGCAGGCTCACCTTCCTCGGGCGGGGGAACCTCGCGGCTGTCCGCTACCTTCGCACCGCCGGTGTCGGCCAGGGCCACGCCTGACTCCGAGTCGCGAGTGCCCTCGGTGGATTGCGGCTCCTCCTCCGGCGTCTCGTCCACCTCGCGGATGGCCAGCGACTGGATGGGCACCGACAACGCCTCCGGGCGCACCGCCGTGGTGATGCGTGCGGTGGCCGAGAGCCCCGGGCGGATGGTCTCGGGCATCTCGGTGAGGCGCACCGTGACCTTGTAGTTGGCCGACTGCTGCGGCTGTCCGGCCGAGGATTGCCCCAGCACGGAGCTGTTGGCGATCTGGGTGACCACGCCGGTGAACGTCTCGTCCGGGAAGGCGTCCAGCTCGATGGAGGTCTCCTGTCCCAGCCGCAGGCTGACCACGTCGGTCTCGTCCACCTCCACCTCGGTCTCCATGTAGGACAGATCGGCGATGGTCATGAGCAGGGAGCCGGCGTTGTTGAGCGTGCCGGAGATGGCGGTCTCGCCCACCTCGGCGTTCTTGCGGATGACGACGCCGGTCATGGGGGAGAGGATACGGCACTTGCTCAGGGAATCCCGCGACTCCTCCAGGCTGGCGCTGGCCTGCTGGATGGCCGAGTCTGCGGCGTCGATGTCGGCCTGGGCCACCTTGAGCGCCGCGCGCGCCACGTCGAAGTCCGCCTCCGGGATGAGCTTGCTCTCCCACAGCCTCTTCTGGCGCGCGTACTCCAGCTCGACCTTCTCGAGGTTGGCGACGTTCTGGGCCTTGCGCGCCACGGCGGAGTCCCGCGCCGCCGCGAACTGCGCCACCCGCTGCTCCAGCTGCGTGGAGTCGATCTGGAGCAAGAAGTCACCCTCCTGCACCGTGTCCCCCTCCTCGGGTCCGATGGCCACAATGCGGCCGATGACATCGCTGGAGATGTCCACGGAGGTGATGGGCTCGATCTGACCCGACGCCTCCACGATGGACACCAGCTCACGTGCCTTCACCGTCTCCACCTCCACCTCGGTGGTGGGCGTCCGATCGGACTTGAGGTTGAGCACGTAGACGGCCCCGAGGGCGCCGAGGACGATGACGGCGATGAGAAACTTCTTTCCTGAGCTCATGATTCCTGCGCTTTCTTGAGATCTAGCTGGACAGGGATCCGAGGGCAACGGCTATCGCTGACCCCAGGACGAAGAAGATCGCGGAAATGGTGATCCCCGCCGCGGTGGAAATGCGTGAGACCTTGGCAATACCGATACCGACGACGATCATCGCCCACAGGTTGAACAGGTCCAGCTGGAACAGGATCCGGTACTTCAGATCGGTGAACTCCAGATCGCCGAACAGCGCTGCGGGACTGAAGGTGACACCGGCAACGGTCTCCTTCTGTAGAATCAACGGCAACTTGATGAGAGAGTTCGCCACGATGGAGATCATGCCGCCGAACAGGATCACGGACCACATTCCCTTGAACGTGGGCTGTCCTCCGGCCAGGTTGCCAACGCCCCAGTAGAGCAACGCGAACAGCAGCGTGAATACCACCACTGCCACCGGGGCACCGATCGTGCCGATGAGGCGGAAGATGCTCAGTTGCTGCTCCTGCTGCTCCTCGGAGAGCGCCTGGAACTGTGGGGAGTTCAGCTGCTTCGGGTTGTCGGCAATGGCGTGCGGGAAGGTCATGTACGTGCTGATCGCGATGACCACCATTACGAACAGGAGTGGCATGATGACGGTGGGTTTGCGGGCGATGTCCTCGAACGTCTCTCCGGGCGAGACGAACACCCCCACCACACGGGCCAGGAAATTCTTGCGTGCTTTCACCTTCCCATCGGCAGCAGCGCTGCCTTGGGAAACCGCTTCGGTCTCGCTCATCGCACCTCCTCGTTTCGGGGAATCATCGTCGTGGGAGGTCGCGGTACCTGGCTCCCCCCGGGCCGGCACCTACCCTTCAGGAGATGATACGCGAGGCGCTGAAAAAGTTGCGTTATCACCATTTAGGGCGGTCGGCCCCAGGATCCACGTTGCTAGCCGAACAGCGCGGCGAGCTTGCGGGCCACTCCCTCGAGGACCAGCTGGTCCTGTTCGCCGAAGGCGTCCGGCGTGTGGCTGTCGATGTCGATCTCGCCGAAGACGTAGCCGAGCTTGGTGATGGGCACCACGATCTCGGAGCGCGTCTCCAGGCTGCACGCGAGGTAGCGCTGATCCTGGCTCACGTCAGGCACCAGGACGGTACGCTTCTCCTGGGCGGCGGCGCCACAGATCCCCTCACCGATGCGAATGCGCGTGTGCGGGCTGGCTGCGCCGATAAAGTTGTGAAGCACCAGTTCGTCGCCCTCCACCAGGTAGATGCCGGTCCAGTCGTAGCTGGCGGAGGACTCGTGCACCGCCTGCACCACCGCGGTGAGCGCCCCCTCACGGTCCATCGCCTTGCGCAGCAGGTCGTCCACCTGCTGCAGAAGGGGATGGTTCGCTGCCGCGGACGGTGCCAATCAGGCCTCGGCCTTCTGGTCGCCGGCGTCGCTCTCCTTGCTCTCGGCCTCGTCCTCAGCCTTCTCCTCGACCTTCTCCTCAGTCTTCTCCTCGGCCGGGGCCTTCTCCGGTTTCTTGGCCATCTCTGCCTGCCGGTCCTCTTCCTTCTGGATCCGGGTGGCCTTGCGCTGCGTGCGCTTCAGCCGGTGGAGCAGGCTGCGCCGCTCCTCGGCGGAGAGCGAGTCCTTCTTCTCCTCGATGTCCTTCTTCATCTGATGGATCTGCGGCGTGAGCCGGCCGGCCTTGGTCTTGGGCATCTCATCTCCTGCGGAAAGCCCCGGATTATAGCGGAACGCCGGTGCTCCTGGCCACCGTTGACCTGATGGTGGCCGGCCTCTACAGTGATGGAATGAATTGCCTCTCATACCGACGAATCCTCGCGGCCCTGACGGTTCTACTGTTTCTACCGGTCCTGGAGGCGCAGGAGCCGGCAGAGCCGGATTCCGCGCCGCAGCTGCCGGACAGCGCCCGCAGGACCATCGACCAGACCGACCCGGAGTTCTGGGCCATGACGGTGGAGCACACCGGGCCCCTCGCTGCGGAGACCTACGTCCGCGTGTGCCGGCGGCTGCTTGCGGAAGGTACGTACCGGCGCACGTACCACGCCCTGGAGCTGCTGAGGCGGGCGGTGCGCCTCTATCCGGATGACCCTGCCGTCCAGGGCCTGTACGCCGAAGCGCTGGTGGCGCCGTACCGCTGGACCTGGGATCGGGACGAGGTCTGGCTGGAACGCGCCGGAGCCGCACTGACGCGGGCCCGTGCGCTGGACGGGGACTCCGTCCAGGTGCGCCGCGTCCAGTCCCTGCTGGCCATGGTGGACAACCGTCTGGAGGAGGCGGAGGCATCCCTGCGCAGCATGCTCGTGGAGGACCCCGAGGATACCGAGACACTGCTGCTGCTGGGCGCCGTGCTGCGGCTGCAGGACAATTTCCGCGACGCCTACGCCATCTACGGCCGGGCCCTGTCCCTGGTGCCCGAGGACTGGCGCGTCTACTCGGGCCTTGCCGATGTCTACCGCGACGAGGAATGGTACGAGGAGGCTCTCAACCTGTACCGCAAGGCATACGAGTTGCAGCCGCAGGCATTTCCGCCGCGCTTCGGCGAAGCGCTGGTGTTTCACCGGGTGCTCTATGCTTCCCAGGCTCTGCGGATGTATCGCAAGCTCATGGAGGAGTATCCCGACAACGACGACATGGTCCTGCTGGCCGCCGCCGCCACGCACATGAGCGAGCGACAGTTCGGTGCGGCGCTGCACGAGCTGGAACAGATCGAGTTCGGCGGGCACCGGGGTCTGTGTCGAGGTTCGGTGCTCTACCGCATCGGTCTTTGCCGTCTGCGACTGGGAGACGCCAAGGGTGCCATTGCCGCGTTCAGCGAGGCCATGGAGGAATACCCGTTGGCCCGGGACGGCTCCGACTACGGTCCCCTGGTGATGTTTCTCGCGGCGAAACACCTTTCGGCGCTGTACGAACAGGAGGGGCTGCCCGAGGAGGCGGCGGAGGTGCTGCGCCGGGCGAGCCGGCATCCGGCGGCTCCCCTGAGCGTCCAGCTGAATCTGGCGAACAAGTTGCTGTCGTATGATCTCTCCGAGATGGCTGAGGAGGTGCTGCGACGCGGTCTGGACCGCGAGCGTCCCGAGGACCTGCTGGCCGAGAGGGTCAGGCTGCGCGTCCTGCTGGCGCGGGCGCTGGCCGGCGGCGCGAACGGGCAGGGCGCACGGCTCGGGGAGGTGGGGGACGAGGTGCTGCAGGACGGCACCTCGGCGGACTGCTACCAGCTGGCTCGCGGTCATGCGCTGGCAGGAGAGAAGGAACAGGCGGTGCAGTGGCTACGACAGGCTGTGGAACGCGGCTACCGGGCCTACGATCTCATGCGCCGGGACCCTGACCTGGAGTCGCTGCGCGATCTGCCCGACTACCGGGAACTGGTCCGCGGACGGTGAGCCGCAAGCCCGCCGCCTGGTGCCGGCCCACAGTCTGGATCCTGCTGGCTGTCCTGGCGGGCTATCTGCTGTTCTTCCGCACCACGTTCCTGGTCCCCGACTCCAGCGGCACCTACGCGTGGTCGCGCTCCATCCTGTTCGACGCCGACGTCGACTTTGCGGACGAATTTGCCCGCCTGGGCTCGATCCCCGGCGATGACAGCATTCGTTTTCACGCGCTCTCGGCCACCGGCCGTCCGGGCAATCCATTCGGTATGGGAGCGGGTCTGCTGTGGACACCCTACGTCCTTCTGGCGCAGGTGGCGTCGTGGGCATCGGGGTCGGGTGGTCCGCCGGGGTACAGCGACCTGCACATCCTGGCCGCCTCCACCGGCACGGTGATCTACGGACTGGCTGCGTTGTTGCTGTCGTTCGCCGTGGCGCGCCGCTTCGTCTCAGAGGGTGCGGCGCTGTGGGCGGTGGTGGCCGGAGGCTTCGGCACGCCTTTCCTGGCCTATCTGCTGCACTTCCCGACCTACTCCCATGTTCCGGCGGCGTTCGCCGTTGCGCTGGTGCTCGCCTCGGCGCTGAAGGCCCGGGAAGGCGACGGTGCTGTGCCATGGGCGCTGGCCGGCATGGCGGTAGGTCTCGCCGCCCTGGTGCGAGTGCAGAACGCCTCGCTTATCGCGGTGCCGCTGGCGCTATGGGTGTCCCGCTGCCGCTCCGGCGAGGATCGACGCATCAACCTGCGCGGCGCAGTCGCTCTGCTCGCCGGTGCGTCGGCGGTGTTCTCGTTGCAACTGATGGCCTGGTGGCGCATCTACGGCACTCCGCTGGAGCTGCCGCAGGGCGCCAACTTCCTGGATCTCCTGCATCCGCACCTGGTCGAGTTGCTGCTGTCACCGTGGCACGGGTTGTTGTCCTGGACGCCGCTTCTCTTGCTGGTGCTGCCGGGCCTGTGGCTGTTGTACCAGAAGGACCGCTACCTGGCGGTGGGCGCCGCCATCGCCGTGGTGCTGCAAACCTGGCTGGCGGCCTCGGTGTCAGACTGGTGGGGCGGCTATGCGGTGGGGGCGCGCCGCTTCGTGGATCTGACGCCGGTGTTCATCCTCGCTCTGGCGTGCCTCTTCGGCCGACTGCGAGATCGTCCCGCCGTGCGGGCGGGCGGCCCTCTGGTCATCGCCACGGCGCTGACCGCCGTTCTCTGGAACGTGCTGCTGACACTCCAGGTACGCACCGGACTGCTGAGCGCTTTTCGCCGGGTGGAGATGAGTGAGATCCTCGTCGGACAGGTGCGCGCTCTGGGCCGGCTGCCGCAGTATCTGTGGGAGCTTCTCACGCGCCGGCCATTCGACATCCACCTGGTGATACACCGCGATTCGCCGGTGTCTCCGGACTTCGGCAGCTCGCCGGGCTGGCTGCTGGTCCTGGTCCTGGCTGCCTGCTGGGCTCTGGGGTTGACGCTGATCGTCGGGGCACGGCGGTGGGGCGCTTCCAAACGAAGGGGGACGTATGGGTAGGCTCCGCAAGGGCGAGCTGGTCGAGGTGGACATCCAGGACCTGGCCTACGGTG
>CBDVAL010000024.1:0-23754 GCA_965371955.1 uncultured bacterium
GTAATAGCCCTTCTCGGTCCGTCCCTCCGACTCCACCGTCAGCTGGAACCCCTTGGCCGTGGGCCAGTACACCGTATCGCCCGAAAACGGATGGGTGAGATCCACCATGCGCGACTCCGAGGATGCGCCCAGAGCCAGGAGAGCCAGAACCGGCGCCGCCAGCCAACCAGCTTTCTTCATGAGAACACCTCCCATCGGCAAACCATTCTACCCTGCCGGGGTAGAATGGAGGGGAGGTGGTGATGGCGCGTTCGCGGGGCAGGAGGCTGGTTCTCTGGGTTCTGGTAGTTGTGGCGGCGGTGCTGGCGGTGGGGGTGCCGGTGCTGTTCACCTATGTGCGCCTGCCCGGGGAGCTTCTGGATGGGGCGTTGCTCCTCGATGATGACGTGGACGTCTACTTCGAAGTGACGCTGCGCCGTGAGGATCCCGGAGCTCGCGAGTTGCTGCGCCGGCTGCTGGACTCGCGCAGCCCGGCCCACGCGGCGGCGTTTCGCTTTGCATTCTGGAAACTCACCAGCCGCAACCTGAGCAGCGTCACGAGGGGGGAGGTCTCCGAGAAGGACCTGGACCGTCTGCTGCCGGTGACGATGGTGCTGTCCCGTGGCGCAGAGGAGCCGGCGCCCGTCCTGGCCATCAGCTATCCCGTTGCCGCCAAGTCGCTGCACCTGTTCGGAAGCGTGATTCTGCTGGTCATCCTGCCCGAGGTGGAGCGTCTGCAGCATCAGGGACAGGATTACTTCCGCATCGGCATCGAACCGTCGCAGTGGCTGGCGCTGACCCGATCCACGGTCCTGGTGTCGCAAGACGAGGGCGCCTTGCAGGTGCGGCTGGATCGACTGGATGAGGCGCGCACGGCAGCCGCCCCGCACTACCGGGCGCTGCTGGAGTCCATGCCGTCCGATGCCGCCGTGCGCATCCTCGCCCGGGAAGGCCGCTCGTTGACCTCGTTGCTGAGCTCCGAGTTGCCCGGGGTGGCCGCCGGGCTGGGGCGTGCCGTATCGCAGCCACGGCCGGTGACGCTGTGGCTGCGCATCCAGCCCGGAGGCGACCTATTCGGCGAACTCGGCATCGACTGCGGCGACCAGGCCGAGCCCGCCTCACCCGGTGACGAGTGGACCGTCACCGACCGAGGACTGAAGCTCCATCTGATTCCGCTGGAGGACCCCGGCCATTGCGCCCGGGCTTGGCGCCTGCAGGTGTCCGGCGCTCCGGCTTTTCTCCAGCGCGCCTTGCCCGATTGAAGTTCTACGGGCAGGGAGAGTTGGAGAGCTCCCTCGCCACGCCCGATGAGCTCTCCCCGGGACTGGTCTGATCACCTGCCGCGGTCTGTGCGGTGATCACGTAGGAGAACAGCTCCGACGGGTTGAGCGGGCTGAAGGGGTCGCCGCCGAACCAGAAGGGAAGAGGGGCTTCGTGCACGCAATCGAACGTGCCGCTGCCGTTGCCCACGTGGCGGTAGACCTGGTAGGCCGTGATGGGATGCGGTGAGGTGGCCGTCAGTGCCTCCCAGCCGAACGACGTATCGATGAGGAACGGTGTTGCGTTGACGCCGGACACCTCCATGGCCTCCAGCACCGGCACGATCTGGAACACCGCACCTACGCCGCTGAACACGCCGTGGTCCAGGACGTAGAGCTCGCCGCGCCCATCCTCGCCGAAGCTCGTGATCCAATCGATGCTCAGACCGCCGCCGGGGGCCAGCTCGGCGGTGTGATCGACCGGATCCTTGGCGAGCCCGCCATTCATGACGAACGAGCGCACGAAGGCGGCGCAGTAGTCACCGTAGAAATACCGGCCGTGCAGGTCCGGCATGCGGCAGCCGCGGTAGACGAAGCCGCCGGTGACAGCGCAGGCCCCGCCGCCGGCGGCGCTGCTGCTGAACTCGGCCACCGGGGGCACGTGGCCGGGCAGGGCAATGCAGGCGCCGCCACAGGCCGGCGGCGGGCAGGCCGTGCCCTCGTGGTTCACCCAGCCGTAGTTCTCGCCGCCGGTGCTGGAGGCCGGCTGGTAATCGATCTCCTCCCAGTTGGCCTGCCCCACGTCGCCGATATAGAGGTCGCCGTTGGCGCGGTCGAAGCTGAAGCGCCAGGGATTACGCAGGCCCATCGCCCAGATCTCGTCCACAGGATCGCCGGGGCCGACGAACGGGTTGTCCGGGGGAATGCTGTACGGAAGCGAGTCCACATCGATGCGCAGCATCTTGCCGCGCCACCGGCTGTCGTCCTGCGCCGAGCCGGTGGAATCGCAGCCACCGCCGCCATCGCCCGGCGCAATGTACAGATAGCCGTCGTTGGGGCCGAAGGCGATCATCCCGCCGTTGTGATTGCTGAAGCCAGGATGCGGGATGACCAGGACCACCTGCGCGCTGGCCGGGTCGGCGGTCCCGGGCGTGTCCCGCGTGTAGCGCACCACCTGGTTGTTGCCGGCACTGTTGGTGTAATACACGAACAGCCAACCGTTGGCCTGGTAGTCCGGATGAAACGCCAGGCCCAGCAAGCCCTCCTCGCCACCGGCAGGGGCGCGGACGATGGCGCTGAGGTCCAGGAACACTGTCCCGCTGACCGAGCCGTTCTCGAGGATCTTGATCTGCCCGTCCTGCTCCACGATGAACAGCCGCGACAGATCGCCGGGCGGAGATATGGCCAGGATCGGTCGGGTCAGGTTGGAAGCCACCTGGATGCCGGTCAGGTTGGCTCCGGAGGCCGGGGAGATACCGTCGCATACCTGGGCCGGGGCCGGCGGCGAGAGTGCAAGTGCAGTCAGGAGAACGAGACCACGGAACGCCGGCGTCATCTTCGCGGGACCCTCCCGGGAGAGCAAGCTATCCTCCCGAAGATACTGCGTTGGGCACTTCCCGGCAACATCGAAACCGTCAGAAGCGCACCACCGAGCGGATACCGTCCTGCTTCTCCATCAGCTCGAAGCCTCGGTTCACCTCGTCCAGCGTGAGGTGGTGCGAGACCAGACCGTCGATGTCGAGCTGGCCGTCCATGTAGAGGTCCACCAGCTTCGGGACGTGGGTGCGGCCCCGGGCACCGCCGAAGCTGCCGCCGCGCACCCGTCGGCCGGTGATCAGGAGGCGCGGCGTGATCTCCAGCTTCTCGCCCTTGCCGGCCACGCCCAGGATGGTGCACAGCCCCCAACCCATGCGTGCCGCCTCCACCGCCTGGCCCATCACCGCCACCACGCCGGTTGCCTCGAAGGTGTAGTCGGCGCCGAACCCCTCGGTGAGATCCAGGATCTGCTGCACCGCCTCGGGGCCACCCTCCACGAGATCCGTGGCGCCGTAGCGCTTCGCCAGCTCGCGCCGGCTCTCCGCCGTGTCCACCACGATGATGCGGCCCGCGCCGCGCAGCTTGCAGCCGGCCACGGCGCCCAGCCCCACGAGACCGGCACCGAAGATCGCGCACGTGGAGCCCGGCTCCACCTCGGCGCGGAACATGGCGGCGGCCACGCCGGTGGTGAGGCCGCAGGCCAGCAGGCACGCCTTGTCCAGCGCGGCATCCTTGCGGATCTTCGCCAGCGCGATCTCCGGCATGACGGTGTACTCGGCAAACGTGCTGGTGCCCATGAAGTGCCGCATGGGCTCGCCGTCCCGGGACAGGCGCGCCGTGCCGTCGGGGAGGTAGCCCTGGTTCTGCTGCTCGCGGATGGCCAGGCACAGGTTGGTGCGACCGCTCAGGCAGTGGCGGCACTTGCCGCATTCCGGAGAGAACAGCGTGACCACGTGATCACCGGGCTGCACCAGCGTCACGCCCTCACCCACCTCCTGCACCACGCCGCCGCCCTCGTGGCCCAGGACGGTGGGGGTGTAGCCGCCGGGGTCGGCGCCGCTGGCGGTGTAGAGGTCGGTGTGGCACACCCCGGAGGCATGAATCTTCACCAGCACTTCGCCCTTCTTCGGTGGAGCCAGGTCCAGCTCCTGGACCACCAGGGGCTCGCCGAACTTCTCCAGGACTGCAGCGCGGATCTTCATGTTGCTCTCCGTCTATTGGGCCAGATAGCCGCCGTCAACGGGCAGCACCTGGCCGGTGACGAACGACGCGGTGTCCGAGCACAGCCACACCACCGCCTGGGCGATCTCGTCCGGCGTTCCCAGCCGGCCCATGGGATGGCGCCGGATGGCCGACTCCTCCAGATCCGGATGCAGCGCGAACAGGCGCTCCAGCATGGGGGTCCGGATGTAGCCGGGGGCCACCGCGTTGACGCGGACCCCGGCCTCGGCGTAGTCCAGGGCGGCAGAGCGCGTGAGCCCCACCACGCCATGCTTGCTGGCGGCGTAGGCGGGGTTGTCACGGCTGGCCACCAAGCCCATCACCGAGGAGGCGTTGACGATGGCGCCGTGTTCCTGCCGCAGCATCTGGCGAATCTCGTGTTGCATGCAGCACCAGACCCCCTTGAGGTTCACCTGCAGGACACGGTCCCAGATCTCCTCGCTGGACTCGGCCAGGGGAGCCGCCACGCCCTCAATGCCGGCGTTGTTGAACGCGCAGTCCAGCGACCCATGCTCGGAGATCGTCCGTTCCACCAGCGTCCGGACGTCGGACTCCCGGCAGACGTCGGCATGTACGTAGCCGGCGCGACCCCCGCCGGAGCGGATCTCCTCCGCCACCCGCTCGCCCTCATCGTCGCTCACATCGGACAGCACCACTGTCGCGCCGGCGCGTGCACCGGCCTGTGCCGCCGCACGGCCGATGCCGGAGGCGCCACCGGTGATCAGCATCACCTTGCCGTCAAGCAACTGCGTCACTAGCTGAAGTCAGCGCCCCGGAGCACGGCGATGATGATGGCAGCCACGGCGCCCGGTGCCACGAAGCGGATGAACACGCGCCACACGCCGAAGCGGAACCAGCGCGGCGTGGTCTCGTCCACCAGCTCCTTCTTGGTGGCCTCGCGGGTCATGATCCAGCCGGCGGCCATGGTGATGAAGAAGCCGCCCACCGGCAGCATCCAGTTGGCGACCAGATGGTCCAGGTTGGCGAATAGCCCCTGCTTGCCGGCGAAGATCTCGAAACCGGACAACTGCCCCCAGGCGCCCAGGCTCAACGCGCACAGCACGGTGAGCACGAAGCACGCACCGCCGCACACGAGGCTGGCCTTGTGGCGTGACCAGCTCTTCTCGTCGATGAAGTAGGCGATGATCACCTCCAGCATGGAGATGGTGGAGGTCAGCGCGGCGAAGGCCACCAGGACGTAGAACAGCGGCGCCAGGATGGTTCCCAGGGGCACGGCGGTGTAGAACAGCTCCGGCAGCGTGATGAACAGCATCCCCGCCGTGGAGCCGGAGAGCGATTCGCGCATCCCGGCCTGGGAGAAGATCACCGAGAACATGATGATGGTGGCCACGATGGCGATGACCGTGTCCAGGACCACGATGGCCACCGACGCCCGCACCACCGACTGCTTGCGGCTCATGTACGAGCCGTAGGTGATCATCGCACCCATGCCCAGCGACAGCGTGAAGAACGAGTGTCCCAGCGCCTCGAGGACGCCGCGTGCGGGCAGCTCGCTGAAGTTGGGCGTGAAGATGAAGCTCAGGGCCTCGCCGGAGCCCTTCATGGTGAGGGAGGTGACCAGCATGAGCGCCAGGATCCCCAGGAGGAGCGGCATCAGCACCCGGGCCACCCGCTCGATGCCCTTGCCCACGCCGGCGTAGTTCACGGCGATGGTGAGGGTCATGAACGCCCCGGCCAGCAGGACCTGGATGCTGCCGGTGGACACGAACTGGCCGAACGCCTCCCCGCTGGAGGTGCCGGGTGTGTAGCCACCGGAGGACCACTGCAAGGTCTTGAAGATGTAGCGCAGCGTCCACCCGGCCACCACGGTGTAGTAGCCCAGGAGGATGAAGCCGGTGGCCACACCGAGACCGCCCACCCACGACCAGCGCGGCCCCGCCGTGGCACGCATGGAACCCACGGCACTGCGCTGCGCCTTGCGGCCGATGAGCACCTCGGTCATCATGATGGGCAGTCCCACCGCGACGATGCACACGAGGTAGACCAGGACGAACGCTCCACCGTTGTTATGCCAGGTGATGTAGGGAAACTTCCACAGGTTCCCCAGGCCGATGGCGCTCCCCGCTGCAGCCAGGATGAAGCCCATGCGGGAACTCCACTGTCCACGGCCTTGTTCCATGCGTTCCTCCTCAGCGTGTGGGGGCAATGCCCGGGCCGTTGCGAACTATACCAGACTTTTCCACCAGGCCGGATGGTAGACTGCGCGTCATGGATGCCTGGACGGGTTACGGGATCTTGCTGGCGGTGGGGTTCATCGCCGGCACGCTGAACGTCATCGCCGGAGGCGGATCGTTCCTGACGCTGCCGCTGCTCATCTTCCTGGGCCTTCCGCCCACCGTGGCCAACGCCACCAACCGCGTGGGCATCCTGGCGCAGAACGTCGGCGCGGTGTGGGGCTTTCATCGTCACGGCGTCCTGGATCGCAGCCTGCTTCCGTGGGTGGCGGCGCCGGCCGTGCTGGGCGCGCTGCTGGGGACCTGGGCCGCGCTACAGGTGGACGACCGTGCGTTCCAGCGCATCCTCGCACTCCTCATGGTGGCGGTCACGTTGTGGACGCTGTGGGATCCGCTCGGCGGCCGGGCGGCCTCCGGCAAATCGGGCCCGTCGCGGCACGGCGCGTGGCTGGTTGCGGCGTTCTTCCTGGTCGGCATCTATGGCGGCTTCATCCAGGCGGGCGTGGGCTTCCTGATCCTCGCGGTGACCACCCTGGCCGGCCTGGACCTGGTGCGCGGCAATGCCCTCAAGGTTTTCTGCGTCCTGCTGTTCACGCCGGTCTCGCTGGCGCTGTTCGCGTGGCAGGGGACCATCGCCTGGCCGGAGGGGCTGAGCCTGGCCGTGGGCACCGTCCTGGGCGGTCAGCTCGGTGTGCGGATGACGGTCCTCAAGGGTCACCGCTGGGTCAAGGCCGTGGTCACGGCCACGGTGGTGATCTTCGCCGTGCGGCTGTGGTTGTCCGGATAGGTCGCAACGGCTTGTTACACGCCCGTTACGGACCGGCTCCATCCCGTTGCTATATTATGGATGGGCCGGAATCGCCCGCCCTGCCGCGTTCTTCGGCCCTGGGAGCCCGCCATGCCCGGTAAGACCATCCTGCTGGTCGAGGACAACGACGCCATTCGCCGCGGTATGGTGGACGCGCTGTCGTTCGAAGGCTACCGCGTCCTGGAGAGCATCGACGGCGCCGGCGCCATGGCCAGGGTCTCCAACGAATCGCCGGATCTGGTGCTGCTGGACGTGCGCCTGCCCGGCGCTGACGGCTTCCAGATCCTCGAGGAGATCCGCCTGGCCAAGCCGCGGCTACCGGTGATCATGGTCACCGCCCGGGGCACCGAGGAGGACCGCGTGCACGGCCTGCAACTCGGCGCCGACGACTACGTGGTGAAACCGTTCAGCGCCCGGGAGCTCCTTGCCCGGGTGGAGGCAGTGCTGCGCCGCTGTGTCCCCGACGTCGAACAGGGCGCCACGCTGATCATCGGTGATCGCGTGGTGAACATGGACCGCTCGCAGATCTCACTGCCCGACGGCGATACGCGCTCGCTATCGGAGCGCGAGCTGGACATCCTGCGCTGCCTGGCGGTGCGTCGCGGGCGGCCGGTGCCGCGCGACGAGTTGCTGCAGTTCGTGTGGGGCTTCAAGCCGCGCGGGCTGCTCACCCGTACCGTGGACATGCACATCGCCCGGCTGCGCGGTAAGCTGGAGGACGACCCCGCACATCCGCGCTTCATCCTCACCGTTCGCTCCAAAGGATACATGCTGGTGGGCCAGGAGGAGGCGGCATGAAGGGCCATCGCGGACTGTGGTGGACTTTCAGCGCGTGCGCCGTCCTGGTGGTGCTGGCACTGGGGTGGATCAGCTGGATGGTCCTGGGCCTGGAGAAGGCCGGCATCAGGGCACGGGCCGAGGCCGAGCACCAGGAGTCGCTGCGCTTGGCGCTGTGGGCCATGGAGTATCGCCTGGCGCCGTTCACCGCGCGCGAGGTGGCGCGACCCTACTTCCAGTACGAGTCATACTACCCGCAGCAGCAGGCTTACAGTCCGTCTCTGGAGCCGCGCGATGTGCTGACGCCGTCGCCGCTACTGCGGTTCCACTCCGATACCGTGCGCCTGCACTTCCAGATCGACCCGCAGGGCGGGCTGTCGTCCCCGCAGGTTCCGCTGGGAGAGCAGCGCACGCTGGCGCTCTACACACCGCTCACCGAGGAGGACCTGCAGGCGCGGCAGGCCCTGCTCGAGGAGTTGCGTCCCTGGATCCAACGCGACGATCTCCTGGCTCGCGTGAACCGCGCAGAGGTGGAGCTGGGGCGCCGGTTGAGCCCGCCTGCACCGCCTGCCGTGGCGGCGATCCAGGCGCAGAAGTCACAGGCCGAGTTCCAGAAACGGGCGAGCAACAGCTCGTTCTGCCAGGCACCGTTGCAGCCAGGCGCAGTCAACTGGGATCTCTCCACCGCCGCCTCGGTGGTCGTGGGCACTCTCGTCCCGGTCTGGGTGGCGGAGGACAGCGGCACGGCGCAGATCGTGTTCGTGCGCAGCGTGAGCATCGGCGGGCAGAAGCACCTGCAGGGTTTCCTGGCGGACTGGGAGACCATCCGTGAGGATCTGCTGGCGGAGGTGCGGGACCTGTTCCCGGACGCCCGTTTGTCGCCCATCCTGGAGGATCGCTCGCCGGCCTCCTCCGAGGCCCTGCTGGCGGGCATCCCGGCGGTGCTGGAGGTCAGCCGGATGGCCACGGTACCGGCGGTGATGAGCTCGCCGGCGCGGGTGACCCTGGCCCTCACCTGGCTGGCGGCGGTGGTCGCCCTGCTTGCGGTGGCCATGACGCTGCGTTCCAGCATGGCGTTCGCGGAGCGCCGCCGGCGCTTCGTCTCTGCGGTGACCCACGAGCTCCGCACGCCGCTGACCACGTTCCGCATGTACTCGGAGATGCTGGCCGACGGCATGGTCAAGGACCCGAAGGCGCAGCAGGGATACCTGGAAACGCTCAAGGAGGAATCCGAGCGCCTGACCACCATCGTGGAGAACGTCCTGGCCTACGCCCGCCTCGAGGAGGGCAAGGTCACAAGTGCTGCGCGTCTCCTGGAGGTGGACGCACTCCTTGAGGCCATTCGCGCGCCGCTGCAGCGCCGTGCCGAGGCGTGCGGCGGCTCGGTGGCCATCACTCTTGGGCCGCTGGCACAGGGAAGCCTGGACGTGGACGCCGATGCAGTGGGGCAAATCCTGTTCAACCTGGTGGACAACGCCTGCAAGTACGGCGGCAAGGAGGGACCACCGGCCATCCGCTTGCACGCAGGCGGCGCGGACGGCGTCCTGACCCTCGAGGTCCAGGATGACGGGCCGGGGGTTCTGGCCGGCGAGGAACGGGTCATCTTCGAGCCGTTCGAGCGCGGCGCCGGCGGACCCGGCAACGGTGAGTCCGGCGTGGGCCTGGGCCTGGCTCTTGCGCGCGACCTGGCGCGTAGCCTGGGCGGCGACCTGAAACTGGTGAGCGCTGCAGGCGGTGGGGCGTGCTTCCGTCTGACACTGCCCGGGCTGCTGCGGACAGGGCACCGTGCCACCGCAGAGATACCGCGGCCCGATGCCAGGCCAGCACGCTGAGGCTTGCGGCCTCCTTGTTGCAAAGTTGTTACCGACTCCTCACGAAACGGCCGTAGGATCACCAAGACACGGTCATCGCTTCGAAGGAGTTGCCCCATGAGAATCCATCGCCCCGCAGTACTCCCGCTACTATTCCTGCTGTTCCTCCCCATTGCCGCGCAGGCAACGTCCAGGAACGCGCCGGTGGCCCTTCCCGACTCGCGCCCGGTGGATCTGGTGATCTGCCTGGATACCTCGGGCAGCATGGAGGAGCTTCTGGACGCAGCGCGCGCGCGCGTCTGGGACATTGTCAACGAGTTCGCCCGCATGCGGCCCACGCCGTATCTGCGTGTGGGTCTTCTGAGCTACGGCTCCGATGACTCCACGGAGGAGGACGGCTGGATTGTGCTCCACAGTGACCTCACCGACGACCTGGACGCCCTCTACGCCGAGCTCATGGCGCTGCGCACCTCCGGCAGCGTGGAGTACGTAGGGCGCGCCCTGGACGTGGTGGTGCGCGAGATGGACTGGTCGCCGGACTGGGACGGGCTGCGGCTGGTGTTCGTGGCGGGCAACGAGTCCGCCGACCAGGGCATGGACGAGGTGGACTTCCGCCAGGTGGCGCTGGATGCCCGCGACAGGGACATCCTCATCAACGCGCTCTATGCCGGGAACCGCGAGCAGGGGGTGAGCGAGAACTGGCACGAGGTGGCGCAGCACGGGCACGGCAATTTCTCGGCCATCGATGTGAAGCGCGGCATTGCACAGATCCCCACGCCGCACGACGAACGGCTGCTGCGGCTCAATGCCAGCCTCAACGAGACCTACCTGGCGTACGGCGAGCGCGGCGCCGACGGCCTGGCCAACCAGCTGGCGCAGGACAACAACGCTTCCCGCCTGGGCGTGGAGTCGTGCAGCAGTCGCATCGCGGCCAAGGGCACCGCGCTCTACACCAACGCTGCCTGGGATCTGGTGGATGCCATGGTGAAGGAGGACTTCCAGTTGGCAGCGTTGCGCACGCAGGATCTCCCGGAGGAGATGCAAGGCATGGATGAGCAGCAGCGCCTGTCCTACGTGCAGGACAAGCGCGCCCAGCGTGAGGACATCCAACGCCAGATCCAGGTGCTGAGCAACAAACGCGAGGCGTTTCTCGTGCAGGCGAAGAAGGACGAGCTGGGCGCCCTGGGCCTGGACGATGCCATCCGCCAGGCCATCCGTGCGCAGGCCAAGGCCAAGGGCTTCACCTGCGACGGCTGCTGATCAGAACTTTATCCAGAACTCCGCGCCGGCGCCGTTGCGGTCCTGCAGGCCGAAGTCGAAGCCGTGCTGGCTGAGGATCTCGTGCACGATGGTGAGCCCCAGGCCACGGCCGTTCTTCTTGGTGCTGAAGAACGGTGTGAACAGCGAGCGGGCCACCTCCCGGGAGACGCCCGTTCCCGAGTCCTGGATGGACAGGAACGGCTGGCCATCCGAGTCACTGAGGGAGAGGGCGATGCTTCCGCCGCCGTCCTCCATGGCCTCCATCGCGTTGCGCAGCACGTTCACCAGCACCTGCTCCACCTGGTTCTTGTCCAGGGGGATGGCGGGCAGCGGCTCACACAGTGACCATTGGCAGGCGATGTTCCGTTCCTCCATCTCGGGCCGCAGCAGCACCAGGATGTCGTCCATCAGCGCACGCAGGTCGCAGGGATGCGGTTCCGGTGCCGGTAGACGGACCACATCGGCGAACCCTTTGGTGAAGGTATTCAGGTTCTCCAGGCGCGAGCGCGCCACGCTGAGGGCGTTCTCGAAGTCACTACGGTCAGCCTCGGACACCTGGCCTACGTAGTGGCCACACGAGTCGAGCAGCGATGTCACCGAACCGACCGAGTTGTTGATCTCGTGTGACATCATGCGGATGAGCTTGCGGTACGCCGCCTTCTCCGACGCCCGAAGCTCGTCGGTGAGTTCCTCCAGCAGGAAGAACGAGCGCGCAAAACCCTGGTCGAAGAACTCGCCGCGCGAGACCCGTACCCGTCGCCGTCCCTGGAGGGACAGCACACGGGATTCTCCTACCGGGAGGCCGGCCAGTTCGCTGCCCAGGGCCGAGTCCAGCTTTTGTAGATGCTTTCCCCCGGCGTCCTCGGCGCTGATAGAGAGCAAGCGTTCGGCCGAGGGGTTCAGGGCGCTCAGCCGCCCGTCGAAATCCAGCGTGATCATCCCCGTCGGCGACACGCGGAAGATCTGGTCCAGCAGCACCGCCTGCTCCTCCAGCTTGAGGCGCTCCTGCCGCAGCCGATCCACCATGGTGTTGTAGACCCGGATGAGGGCGTCCATCTCCGGCTGGCCCACCTCACGGAAGTGCGAACTGAAGTCCTGTTCCTCCATGAGCTCGGCGCCGGTACGGATAAGATCCAGGGGGACAAAGAAGGCGCGCAGCAGCGAGTAGCCGATGGACAGCGACAGGGCGAACAGAACCTCCACCGCCAGCAGCCACAGACGGTTCTCCAGGAGGACAATGAACGCGATCACCGCCAGGATGAGGTGCACCGCCAGCAGGTGCAGGAAGATCTTGGAGCGCAGGCTCAGGCGCGGCATGGGGCCATAGGATAACAGACGCAGGTCACGAGACCTCGGCGTCGATCCCGTACTTGCGCAGCCGGCGGTAGAGGGACGGCCGGCTCAGGCCCAGGGCTTCGGCAACGCGGGAGAGGTTGCCGCCGTAGTGGCGCACGCACTTCTCGATCATGGCGCGCTCCATCTGCTCGAGGGTCATGGAGCCCGCCGCCGGCAGTGCCGGGGTCTCGGTACCCGAGGACTCCAGGTCGCTGAAGGCCACCAGATCGGACAGGTCGATGCGATCGCCCTCCTGGACCAGCACCGCCCGCTCCAGGGTTTGCCGCAATTGCCGGACGTTGCCGGGCCAGTTCTGCGCCCGCATCCATTCCAGGGCGCGCTCCGCCAGGGCCGGCGGTTCGCGTCGGTAGACCCGGGCCAGGCTCTGCAGGAAGTTGTCGGCCAGCAGCGGCAGATCCTCCATGCGCTCACGCAGTGGCGGCAGCCGGATGGAGATGAGGTTCAGGCGGTAGAGCAAGTCCTCGCGGAAGCGTCCCTGCTCCACCAGTTCCGCCAGGTCACGGTTGGTGGCGGAGACCACACGCACGTCCACGGTCCGCGTCTTGCTCGACCCCAGCACCTCGTAGGTGCGGTCCTGCAGGACACGTAACAGTTTCACCTGCGACGCCAGATCCAGATCGCCGATCTCATCCAGGAAGATGGTGCCGCTGTCGGCCACCTCGAAGCGGCCCTTGCGGTCGGTACGGGCGTCGGTGAAGGCACCGCGCACGTGGCCGAACATCTCGCTCTCGAACAGCGTGGACGAGATACCGCCGAGGTTCACCTTGACGAACGAGCGTTGCGCACGCCGGCTGTTGCGGTGGATGGCATCGGCGATGAGCTCCTTGCCGGTGCCGCTCTCGCCGGTGATGAGCACGGACGCATCGGTGGGAGCCACCCGCGCTACCAGGTTCAGGATGCGCACGAACCTCGGTGCTGCTCCCACCAGCCCGCGGAAGTCGCAGCGTGCATCCAGGTCGGCGCGGCTGGGCTTGTCGGGCTCGGCGGAACGGGCGTCCGCCAGGCTCAGGGCGGTCTGCACGGCCTGCAGGATCTGCCCGTTGGACCACGGCTTGGTGATGAAGTCCGAAGCGCCGCGCTTGATCCCCTCAACCGCCAGGCCGATGGAGCCCCAGGCGGTGATGAGGATCACCGGCAGGTCGGGGTGCAGCGTCCTGGTGCGCGCCAGCAGGTCGAGCCCCTCCTCGCCAGAGGTACCGCGCGAGAAGTTCATGTCCTGCAGCACCAGGTCGAAGGCGGAACCCTGCAGCAGGCGCAGTGCCTCACCCGGATCCGCCGCGCCCTGCGAGGCGTAGCCGTTCTGCTTGAGCAGCAGCCCCAGCGACGCCACCACGGAGGCGTCGTCATCGACGATCAGGATCATGAGCCTACTCGTAGTGCAGCGCCTCGGCGGGCTGGATGCGCGTGGCCAGCCACGCCGGGTAGACGCCGCTCACCGTCGCCAGGATGTAGATGGCAGCAATGGCCACCCCCATGCCGGTCCAGAACACCGTGGCCGGCAGGAATCCCACCAGGTCCAGCAGTGGCAACTGCAATAACACGATGACTCCGAGGGTCAGCCCCAGGGCAGTGAGGATCCATAGTTCTCCCAGGATCTGCCTGCGAATCTGGCCGCCGTGCGCACCGGTGGCCCGGCGCAGGCCGATCTCGCGGGTCCGTTGGGTGACATTCTGCCACAGGACACCGATGAGCCCCAGCCCCACCATGACCATCAGGAAGGCGGCCACCAGCGCGCCTACTAGCAGAGGAGCCAGGATCAGGCGGCGATTGGTCTCGCGCATCTCCTCCAGGATGCGCATCTCGAAGGTGAAGTCCCGCGCCAGGGGTTGCAGGCGCGCCAAGAGGGTCTCCTCCAGCGCCGCGTCTGCGGCTGGATGCACCTTGAACACCAGGTTGCGTGGCGGCCGGGTGTCCGGATCTCCCACTATGATGCGGCGGAACATGAAGTTCACCGGCGCGGTGAACTCGCCGTGCTTGCGATAGTCCGACACCACGCCGATGATCTTCTCGGGCCGGTCATCATCGAAGGGTATCACCTTCCCCAGTGGATCTTCATCGCCAAAAAATTCGCGCGCGAGCTGGCGGTTGATGACCACCGGCCGCCAGGAGTGCACCCCGTCGCCCTCCTCGAACCAGCGTCCGGCGACGAGATCCAGGTCGAGGACCTCGGCGAAGTGATCGGTGACCTCACCGATCTGGACGGAGATCCTGCGGCCCTCCACGTCCCGGGTCGTGACATTGGTGCTGCCCTCGTAGGGCACATCCTGAGCGCCCGCAACCATAACCACCTCGTCCATGGACTGGGTCTCACGAAGGAGGCGGGCGAAGAGATCCATCTGTTCGCCTGTCAACGCGTCGACGCCGGTCCCCTTCAGCTCCATCCGTACGTTCCAGACGTTCTCGTACGAGAAGCCCAGCGGCTTACGGTAGTTGTGCAGCAGGTACAGCCCCAGGGTCGCAATGCTGAACACCACCAGGAACGAGAAGAATATTTCCGACATGAGCAGTGCGTTCATCCGCTTTCGATGCCAGACGATCTTGAGGAGATGGCGGATCATGTGGTCCTCCCGCGCAGCGCCTCGGCCGGGTGCAGCCGTGACATGCGCCAGGCCGGATAGACACCCGAGAAGACACCGAAGAATGTGGCCAGCATCAACCCGTAGAGGAAGATGCGCAGATTGAGATGGAACTCCGCGTAGGGGACGAAACCGCTGCTGCCCAGCGCTGCCAGGGTGATCCAGGACAGCACCAGGGCCAGTGCACCGCCCACCAGGGTCAGGATGACGTTCTCCATGACGAACTGCCCCACCAACGTGCGCGACGAGGCGCCGAAGGCCTTGCGCACCCCGATCTCCGACGAGCGCTCCAGGATGCGACTGAGGTTGATGTTCACCAGGTTCAGCGTGGGCAGTGTCATGAACAGCAGCATCACCAGCACCATGATGGCCTTCAGCCAGATTGCATGGCTCGATTCTTCTCCATCCTTGCTGAAGAGCGCGCGCGAAAAGGACTCGAAGATCGTATCGGCGCTGCCGGTGATGCGATCGAACTCCTTGGGGTCGGGAAGCTGCACACGCTGCAGCCGCGCCTGGAATTCGGCCTTGATGGCCGGGAAGTCAGCGCGATCCCGCGCCAGGATGATGCCGACAAAATGGCCCAGCAGGGCACGTTTGTAGGCGTCTCCTCTCATGGTGCCTATGGGCACCCAGATCTCGGAGAACGCCATCGTCCGGATGAAGGGAACATCACGCACCACTCCGACGATGCGGAATCCACGGCCCTCGATGTTCAGCTGGCGCCCGAGCGCCGGCTGGCCGTCGAAGTAGCGCTGGCGCTGGGACTCGTTGATAACCGCCACGTGGTTGCCGTTCTCGTCGTCCTCGGCGCTGAACGGCCCGCCCTCGAGAAAGTCGAAGTTCATGATGCGCCAGAACGCGCCGTCGGTATAGCGGAAAAACGAAGTGATCTTCTGCCCGTCATGGTAGATGGGAATGCGGTCGGGCATGGTGGTGATGGCAACCCGCTCCACATCCGGCAGCGTCCGGACCCAGCGATCGAGCAGTCCGTAGCCGGCGCTGCTGCCGCGTGACCGGTTCGGGCCGCTCATGGTCATGCTGGTCGTGTAGAGCGTGCGGTTGGAGTGGGGCTCGATCTCGTGGGGAGCGAAGATGTGGTCGAGGACCGCGGTGCCGACCATCAGCACCAGCAACGTGAACGAGATGCCGAACAGGCTGATGAACGTGAAGAATTTGCGCCGCAGCAGGACCTTCCATGCGACCTTCAGATAGTTGCGCAGCATGACCGTCCCCTCACTGGACCTGGCGACCGTCAAACAGGCGGACGGTGCGATGGGTTGCCTCGGCCAGCTTGGGGTCATGGGTGACCATGATCACCGTGGTGCCGTCCGACTCGTTGAGATCCTTCAGGATGGACATGATCTCCTGGCCCATATGGCTGTCCAGGTTGCCGGTGGGCTCATCGGCCAGCAGGATGCTGGGCTTGCCCACGATGGCCCGGGCGATGGCCACGCGCTGCTGCTGCCCGCCGCTGAGTTGCGACGGGAAATGATGCACGCGCGAACCCAGCGCCACACGGTCCAGCGCTGCCAGCGCCATCTTGCGGCGCTCGTGGCCGGACACACGCCGGTAGAGCAGCGGGATCTCCACGTTGTCCAGCACCGTGAGATCGGCGATCAGGTGAAAGCTCTGGAAGATGAAGCCCACCTTCTCGTTGCGCAGGCCGGCCACGTCACGATCACGGTACGCGGTGATGGGCTGGCCGTCGAGGTGGACCGTACCGGTGCTCGGCTCGTCCAGCAGGCCGATGAGGTTGAGCAGCGTGCTCTTGCCACAGCCCGACGGGCCCATCACCGAGACGAACTCGCCGCGCTCGATGCCCAGGTTGACGTTCTCCAGGGCCATGGTCTCGACCCTCTCCGTACGGTACATCTTACTCACGTCTTCAAGCTGGATCATTGTGCCTCTCCCTATTGCTGTGTTCTCCACGGCTGCGGTTGTCCGGTTCATCGGATCTGGATCTCCTTCATGTGCAGGTAGTCACCCATATCGGAGAGGATCACTTCATCTCCCTCCGCCAGCCCCTCCAGGACCTCGAACTGCTCGTACCCCGACAGCCCCACGCGGATTTCCACGCGCTCCGCCCGGTCGCCGCGCACCACGAACGCGGTCTGCAGGGAGCCGCCGCGGCCATGGGGGAACTTGCCGACCTTCAGCGTGTCGTCGCGAGTGTCCGTCACCACCAGAACGTCCACGCGCAAGTTATTGCGCAGGATGGGGTGGCCGGGCTCATCCAGCCTCACCTCGAAGCTCACCACGCCGTTCTCGATGGTGGGATGGATGGTGTCCATGTGCCCGGTGAGGGTCACGTCGTCCACCAGCACGCGCACCGCCTGGCCGTGGCGCAGCTTGGCAGCGTGCACGTCGGAGACACTGCCCTCCACGCGGAAGGAATCCAGGTCGGCAATGCGGGCGATGATGTCACCCTTGTGCACCATGGCCCCTTCCTCCTCCAGCGCCCAGGTGAGGACGCCCTGCCGGTCAGCGCGCGGCGTGGCGCGGGCCAGGCGCTCCTGCGCATCCTTGATCTCCTTGCGCACGATGCCGATGTCCAGCGCCAGTCCGTCCAGCAGGGCCTGCGCCGAGCGCCGCTCCCTCTCGGCGGACTGCTCGAACTGCTGCAGCTGGATGGCCGCCTTGCGCGCCTCCACCTCCGACTCGCGTAGCAGGGCGTCGGAGATGAGCTGCTGCTGATGCAGGCTGCGGTTTTGCTGCACGCGGTAGTCGAGGATCTCCACGTCCAGCTTGCCGGTCTCGGTGCGCGCGTTGAGATCCGCCAGGGCCTTCTCCAATTCCAGGCGCACCTGCTTCTGCTCGTTCTCCTTCTGAGCCAGTCGCTCCTCGAGCCGGTCCAGCTCCAGGCGGGCCGGCGCGGTGTCGAGCTCCAGCAGGATGTCGCCGGGTCGCACCTGGGCGCCGGGGCGCTGCACGATGCGCAGCACCCGGGCCTCCACCGGGCTGGAGAGCACCTTCTCGAACGCGGGGAGGACGGTCCCGGCCGCCTCCACGGTGGCCTCGACGGGGCCGCGCTCCACCAGCCCGGTGCGCAGCCGCTGGCGCCGCAGCGTGGGGCTGAGCCAGCCGGGCAGGATGGCCAGCAGCAGTACCACTGCGGCCAGAGCGGCGATTCCGGTGGCGATGCGCCTTGCCATGCGGCGGCGGCGGATGGTGATGTCGATCTCGCGGTCCATGCGGTCCATGCAGCCCTCCCACTGTCCGCAATCGCAACCTCCGTGCCAGGGGGAGTGCACTGTAAACAAAGAAGTTAAGGGGGAAGGGGAAGAGTGGCGGCGTACGCCTACGTCAGGGAGTGTACGGAATCGTACACTCTGCTAGCCGGTGCGGGCTGGCAAACCCGCCGAGTAATGGCCGCGTCCGGGAACGAGCAATAGGCAAGACCTACGCCTGCTTTCGGCTGATTCTGCACAAGGGCGGGAGAATTGACATAGATGGCCTCTTGGAGGTACTGTCCTGCTATATTTGTCACCAGCCAGTGGACCAAAGGCGAAGGGGCAACCTGGAGGGTTATGACCCCGCCGCGACGAGCCGCAAGGGTCTGGTTGCGGAGGGCGGCCCGTCGAGATCCGGGACGATCGTCAGGCTGGTCCTCGTTTTTGCAGACCTCGGCTCGATCGGGAGGAGGTCTATGAAGGCTCTGCGGTCATTCCTGACCGGCGCCTGTCTCGTGATGGCGGGCTTGCAACCGAACCTGGCTTCGGACGCAACGAACCTCAGCGTCACCGTTGGGCCCCGCGCAGGAGAGGCTCTATTGTTCTGGTCGGGAGACTCGAGCCTCTATGAGGTATTCCAGGCGGTGGATCCCTCCATGGTGGTCGACCCCTCCAACAAGATTGCCGAGACCGGCGGTAGCGAGTGGATCGATGGGTCCACGTCTGTCGCCCCGATCATCTACTACGTCATCACGCCCGCCTGCGCGCCTGACTGCGGTCCCGGCCAGCAATGCTGCAACGGGAGTTGCGTCGATCTCTCCAGTAACCCGCTCCACTGCGGGAGCTGCTCCAGCCTCTGTGACATCTCACAAAGCTGCTCGTTGGGGACCTGCGGATGCGCCGCGGCCGAGACCGACTGCGGAGGTGTCTGCGTCGACACGGACAGCGATCCAACCAACTGCGGCGCCTGCGGTGGCAGGTGCGGCACCGGCGAGATCTGCTCCAGGGGGTCATGCCAGTGTCCTTTTGGCACCACGAGTTGCGGAGGTGTCTGCGTCGACACCGATTCGGATCCCCAGGAATGCGGGATTTGCGGGAACGTGTGCACCAACGGAGAGACCTGCATCGGCGGGGCGTGCCAATGCCTGCCGGGCCAGACGCCGTGCAATAGTGTCTGCGTCGACACGAACAGCGATCCGGACAACTGCGGTGCATGCGGCAATGTCTGCTCGGATCCCACGTCGTCGTGCGTTTCGACCGGCGTGGGTGGGAGCGCATTCTGTGATTGCCCCCCGCACTTCACGGGATCACAATGCGCTATTTGCATAGTCAACCACACCGGCGCCGACTGTCACCAGTGCGTGGCCGGGTTCCACCTGCGTCAGGTCCGATCCGGAGCCGGATGGGATGTGGATCAGGGCGGCGACCCTGATGACGACACGGGCGATCCCGCCGTGCCGGCCGGCGAACCGATCAACTGGGGGAACTATGAATGCTTGCCCGACCAGAGCTGTTCGGGCATTGGGTGCTCCGGACATGGTCTGTGCGAGCTGGTTGACGGAGAGGCTGTCTGCGCGTGCGATCCAGGGCACGTACGCGCCGATTGTTCCGAGTGTGCGCCCGGCTACGAGCTGGACTCCGCATCCGGCGCGTGCGTCCTCGGACAGCTCTGCGCGGATCGGCTGTGCTCGGGCAATGGTCAGTGCGCCCGCGTCGCCGGCGAACTGGTCTGTGTGTGCGACCCAGGTATCAGCGGCGACCGGTGTGAGGGGTGCGCGGCCGGGCACTTTGATGATGGCTCCGGCTGCATTCCGAATGCCGTCTGCGACCCGACGACCTGCTCGGGTAATGGGACTTGCGAGGACAGCACCGGCAATGCCGTCTGCACCTGTGATTCCGGCTTCTTCGGTCCCGCCTGCAGCCAGAGCTGCACGGGCGTCAACTGCGGCCTCAACGGCACCTGCCAGAACGTAGACGGTGTAGCCGCGTGCGTCTGCGAGCGGGAGGGGTTTGACGCGGCCACAGGCTGCTCCGCCTGCAAGACAGGCTATACACCGGTGGGCAGCGGCAGCAGCCCGACCGAGTGCGTGCAGGACACCTCCTGCCTGGCCGGCAGTTGCTCCAGCCACGGCACGTGCGTGATGCAGACCGATCCGACGGGCAGCCCGCTGCCAAACTTGTGCCTCTGCGACTCTGGTCATGACGGCGCCACCTGCTTCGACTGTGCAGCCGGCTTCCAGAAGGCGGGGGCCGACTGCCTGCCGCTGCCGCCACCGGCGCACATCCGGATTACCGGCGCTGATCAATCGCTCACCTACGGCGACCGGCGTGTGGTGTCGGCGGTTCCCCACGGCGTGGGCCAGTTCGACGTCCACATCAACTGGTCCATCGAAAGCGGGCCGGGTGTGCTGATTCCGCAAGGAAACAACGTGGTGCTCTACGTGGCGCCCCTGGCGCCGCTTGGCGTCGGCGACACCGCGCAGATGGTGACCTTGCGCGCGACGCCGGCCTGTTGCCCCGCGAAAGGGCACAGAACCTCCATCTGGCTGACCGACGACACCGACCTGCCCATGACCGGCTTCACCTTGCCGCTTCTCGCGCCGCTCGACACGGTGATGCGGGACTTCATGAAGTACCGCTGCGTCGGCGCCGGGATCCTGGCAGTGTCCCGTTACGGCAAGCTCCTCTACGCGCGCGGCTTCGGGCGCATGAACGGGCGTGGCTGGGGACAGCTGCCGGCCGCCTGCGCGGCCGCGCACCAGGGCGACCCGGACGTGGAGGACCCGCTCCTGCCGGCGCCCGCGGTGCCTCCGACCGCCCCCATGCGCATCGGCAGTATCAGTAAGTCGTTGACGTCAGCCATGGCTCGCGAGGCGCTGCACAAACGCCTCGTGGCCCTGGGAGAGTTGCAGGTGCTTCCCAACGGCAAGCTCAAGGTTACCAATGACCCCAACAAGGATGTGAACGACTACGTGGAGGAGAAGCTTCTGACCGATCTGACATTGCAGGCGCTCCCGGACGACCTGCTCCGTTTCTACAACGTGAATCATCCACAGCATCAGCCGCCGCCGGTGCCCGTGGATCTCATCCCGGATACCGACCCCAGGTTCAACGACATCCAGTTCGGACACATGCTGGGGCACACCTCCGGAATCCCGCCCAAGCAGGCCAAATGGGAGGACTTCATCGTCCCCAACCTGCAGCTCCTGCGCGACACGGGATCCGGCACCGACCTGCAGTTCTGGATGAGCGAGGAGGGCAGCCTCATCTCGCCGCCGGTCAATCCCACGCTGGAAGATCTGAAGATGGGCATCGAGGGTCTGCTGCCCGGCGGAATGCTCCAGCCCGGACAGCAGATCTTCTTCTTCCCGACCTATCCGACCGCGACCGGCGTGAGCCCCGGGCATGAACGTCACCTGGTGCTTGCCGGAAAGAGTCTGCTCAGCGATCCGGGCTCCGTGTACAAGTATTCCAATCAGGGCATGACGCTCCTTTCGGCCGTCGCGGCCCATCTCTGGCCCGGGGGGACGGGCCTCGTAGCCGGGCGCTCGGGCCAGCCGGCCGCTCACGTCGGCTCCGCCCTGGATCTGTTCCTGGAGGAGTTCCTGGGAATCCAGGGGAACGATGGGATCGCGGATGGCATCTTCCAACTGGTCAATACGGAGGGGATTCCTAACCCGTCGCCCGTTCCGCGCAATTGGGCCACGACATCATCCGTCACGTACTACCGGCAGGACTGGGACGACAAGCGCCCCTACTGCGTGTTTACCCCTAGCGGGGGGGGTGGCGCGGGCACCTGCGACACGGGCCCATGGCTCGACACCAATCAGAGCGACCATCTCAGCTTCCCCTGGGAGTTCCAGAAGGTCCACTTCGCCTTCGACAGCTCGGGTGCAAACGATCCGGGCGCCGGCAGTTTCACCGCCTCCGGACCGCAATTCGTCAAGTTCATGCGTGAGTTCCTCGTGGGCTGGGACAACCCGAACAAACCAGCTCCTCCCCCCAAAGGGGCAGCGCCATCCATCGGGGAGCGGCGCCACGGCAAGTGGACCTTCAACAACAATCACAATGGCTTCTTCTCCGGAACGTATGCCTGGGCCGTCGAGTTCGCCGCCAAGAGGCAGATGGATGGGAATGCGTTCGTGGCATGCACCCAGTCCTCCGACTGCGACACGAACATGGGCGCAGTCTGCCGGGACGGCGAGTGCGTCCTGCCGAACAAACTGCGGCTGCCACCCATTGATGGACAGGACCGGATCACGGACGCTTTCGGTAACGTGACGAAACAGCCGTTCCTCATGCCGGACGGCGTCGATTTCATTGTCGCCGTAAACCAGCTCAGCGATCCCAAGTGCCGTATCGCAAGTGGCTACGGTTGCGGCAGTGCCTACGCCAGGCTCAAGGACTTCATCCTCTACGGCATCAGCCAGATGGACTGGGATGCCGTGGACGACTATCTGGAGCAGCTCGACCCGTGATTCGCACGTCCCCATGCGGACGCCGCGTCCGCAACGGACAACCCCAGACCTTCCGGCCGGGCCTCCAAAGGTTCTCTCCGAACTCTCTCTGCTAGCGCGCGGGGGCTTCCTGCTTGGGCCCGGCGTCGAGCAGCACGGCCACCCAGCGGAAGTCCTGGGTGTTCTCCAGGGCGATCTTGATGATCATGGTGAGGGGCACCGACAGGAACATCCCCACCGGCCCCCAGATCCAGCCCCAGAACACCAGCGAGAGGAACACCACCAGTGTCGACAGACCCAGGCGGCGGCCCATGAGGTGCGGCTCGAGGAAGTTGCCCAGGGTCACATTGATGACCAGGAACACGACTGCCACAGCGAGGGCCCTACCACTGCCGAACTGCACCATGGCCAGCAGGGTGGGGGGCACTGCCGCGATGATGGAGCCCAGACTGGGGATGTAATTGGTCAGGAAGGCCAGCGTCCCCCAGAGCAGGGGGAAGTCCACGCCGATGATGGTCAGGGCGAGGGCGACCAGCCCACCGGTGGCCAGGCTGAAGCTGGTCTTGATGGCGAGGTAGCGCTGCACCTCGGTCTTGATGCGGACGAGCCGCTCGGACCCGGCCGCGGTGCCGAACGCCTTCTGGAACTTGGCGGGGAACCCCGCCGCCTCCAGCAACAGGAAGACGATGGTCAGGAACACCAGCAGCAGGTTGGACAGTACGGCGGTGAGCGCGCGCAGGCTCCCGGTCACCAGGTTGAGCGCGCGCGCCGGGTTGAGGAGATCGAGGGTGGTGATCTGCTCCGTGACGTCGAGACCACGGGCTTCCAGCCAACCGAGCACGCCGCTGAACATCTGCTCCAGCTGCGCCTGGTACTTGGGCACCTGGGCGGTGAAGCTGCTGATGGAGCCCGCAACCAGCAGCCCGAAGGCCGCCAGCACCGAGATGACGGCGAACAGCGTGGCCAGCAGCGCCAGGGCGGTGGGAACGCGCTTGCTCTGCAGCCAGTTGAGCAGCGGGAAGCTGATCATGGCGATGAACACGGCGATGAAGAAGGGCAGGATGACGCTGGCGGCCGCCTTCATGCCGGCGATGACCACCACGACGCTGGCCACTACCAGCAGGTAATGGGCACCGGGGTCCTGGTGCTTCGTGGTTTCCAGGGGAGCCTGCGGCATGCTGATGGACCGGCGGCCTTTCCGGGGGCGGGTGTGGCACCCCGGACCGATTCATAACACGGGCCCGCAGACCGGTCAAGGCAAGGGGACTGTCCAGGACTGTCCCCTTGACTCAGCTGCCGGCGGCCGCTGCCTGCGCGGCTTTGGGTGCCTCCTCGCCCTGCGGCGTGAA
>CBDVAL010000025.1:0-23477 GCA_965371955.1 uncultured bacterium
GGATCAAGGGTGCTCCCGCCACGCCGTTGGTGAATTATGACTGGCGCAGCCCCGGCACGGACGGCTGCATCTCCCAGGGTGAGAATGAGATCACGACCACGATCTACGCGCACTACATCATCGACTCCAACGAGGACTACGCGATTGCCGTGCTGCAGGGCAACTTCGACGGCATCGGGATGGTCAACCTGGACCGTCTGGTCACCGGCTTCGGCGTCAACAACAACGATGTCCCGATGGTTCCGCTCAACGGGAACAGGCCGCGGCTGGCGAACGAGATTAACGTCTCCGACGTCTGCAAGGAGGCCGACGTCCTGCCGGCCACGTGTGGAGTCAACGCATTCGCCGATATCGCTGGCTGCGATCCGTATAATGTCCTGGACGTCGGTGGGCTGTCGTTGACCGACAACGGCTCGCCTGTGACATGTGACCCGATCACCGGTTGCCACCTGACCTGCATCACACGGTCGCAAACAGCTGTACCCACCGAGTTGTGCTGGGTCGGCAACACGTCTGTCATCGGAAGCCAGACACAAGGCCCCGCGGTTTGTGTGGGCGGTATCCTGGACACTTTCCCCTGTAACCCGGCCCTAGGTGACGCGGACCCCTGCGTGGGGTTTGGAGGAGGCGTCTGTCCGCCAGGGCCTTCGGTGACCACGGCCATGGGTCCGGCGATCCCGGGCGACTGTTTCGCGATCGATGGTCCGAATGTGGATGACCACGCCATCGCGCGTGCCACCAAGAACAAGGGCTTCACGGTGTTCACCTGGGACGCGACGCAGTTCGCCGTGTCGCACTACAACGTCTACGACCTGACCCGCGGCAGGCGTCAGATCAACGGCGCCAGCATCGGACGCGAGGAGTGCAGCGAGGGCACTTGCGCCAACGACGGCTCCATCAGCAGCTATGAGTTCGTGGCCACCGGCAGGGATGTCCGCGGCGGCAAGCTTTTCGAGCTCGAGATGGTGCGCACGGATGGCCAGGTAGTCCCCTTCACCTTCGAATAGCTGACCCTCTCGAGTTGTTTGTTCGACCTCCAGCCACCGGGCTTCGGCCCGGTGGCTTTTTCTTCGGCCCGGGCGCGCGGAGAGTTGATATAGTCACGCTCATGAGACGCTCCGCCGCGCCGCCCGGGACTGTATGAATTGCGCCCCCTCGCTGGAGGCGCTGCAGGGGCGCCTGGGCTATTCCTTCCGCGATCCTGAGCTGCTGGAGCGCGCCCTGACGCACTCCTCCTTCGCCCATGAGTCCGGCCCCGGCATGGCCGACAACGAGCCGCTCGAGTTCCTGGGGGACGCCGTGCTCTCCTTCCTGGTGGCCGAGCTGATCTTCCGGCCGCAGCCGCTGGCCTCGGAAGGGAGCATGTCGCGCACCAAGGCCTGGTTGGTGGCGGATATCAATCTCGCCGAGATCGCCCGCAACCTGGGCGTGGGAGAGCACCTGCGGCTGGGCGTCGGGGAGGAGAAGAGCGGTGGGCGCGGCAAGGCCTCCTTGCTGGCGGGAGCCATGGAGGCCCTGCTGGCAGCGGTGTTCCTGGACGGTGGGGTGGAGGCGGCCCGCGGCCTGGTGGAGCGCCAGCTGGGCCGCCAGATGGAGCAGACGGGGCGCAGCGGCCCGGTCTCCGACGCCAAGACGACCTTGCAGGAGGCGTTGCAGGGGCAGGGCCTGGCGGCGCCCACCTACCGGGTGGTGCAGGAGAGCGGCCCGGACCATCGCAAGAGCTTCCGGGTGCAGGCCCTGCTGGACGAGCGCCTGCTGGGTGAGGGAAGCGGCCCGTCGAAGAAGGCCGCGGAGCAGCAGGCGGCACGTGAGGCCTTGATCACATGGCGCGGGGAGGCCCTTGACGGCCTGCGGAGATGACCACTAGCGGCGAGCGCCGCGCCTTCGGGCTGCCGTCCGCCACCGCCCTGGTGGTGGCGAACATGATCGGCGCCGGGGTGTTCACCACCAGCGGCTTCGCGCTGCAGGATCTCGGCAGCCGCGGGCAGGTGATGGCGGCCTGGCTGCTGGGCGGGGTCATCGCCCTGTGCGGCGCGCTGAGCTATGGCGCGCTGGTACGGCGAATGGCGGAGTCCGGCGGCGAGTATCTGTTTCTCAGCCGGTTCGTACATCCCGTGGTGGGCTTCTTGGCAGGATGGGTCTCTCTGCTGGCAGGCTTCACCGGTGCCATCGCGTTTGCGGCCGTCGCGTTCGAGACCTATGCCCTGCCCGCGGCCGTGCGCCCCGGCTGGCTCCCGGAAGGGGTGGTGAGCATCGGGGTCATCCTCGCGTGCGCGCTCCTGCATGCCCGCACGGTCCACCACGGCCTGCGCACGCAGAACCTGGTGGTGATCCTCAAACTAGCGCTGCTGGTGGGTTTTCTGGGCTACGCCCTGGTGACGCTGGCGCGCGTCGGGTGGCCCGGCAGCGCGCTGCCCGACCTCGGCACGGCCTTCTCGCTCACCGCCTTCGCGTCCTCTCTGGTGTGGATCTCCCTGAGCTACAGCGGCTTCAACGCAGCAGTCTACGTGGCCGGCGAGGTCCGCGAGGCGCGCATCACGGTGCCGCGCTCCCTGTGGCTGGGAACGCTTGTGGTGACCGGGTTCTATCTGGCGCTGAACGCGGTCTTCGTCTACGCGCCGGCGCCTGCTGTCCTGTCCGGGCGGCCGGATGTGGCGGCAGTGGCGGCAGGCGCGCTGGGTGGGCCGTGGCCGGTGGCGCTGGTGCGCGCCGCCATCAGCCTGGCCCTGTTGAGCTCGGTCTCGTCCATGATCATCGCCGGGCCGCGGGTCTACGCCCGCATGGCCGGCGACGGCGTGCTTCCGGCGCTGTTCCGCGGCTCGGGTGAAGCCGGCAAGCTGCGGGCGCCCACCGCCTCCATCGTCCTGCAGGCGCTGCTGGCCGTCCTGGTGGTCTCGGTCTCGACCCTCAGCCAGCTTCTCTCCTACCTGGGCTTCACGCTCTCACTGAGCGCGGCGGGATCGGTGGCGTGCGTCTTCCTGGTCCGGCGCCGGGAAGGAGCGCAGGCCGTGCCCTGCACCGGCTACCCGCTGGTCCCTGCATTCTTCATCCTGGCCACGCTGGTTCTGGCGGGGCTCGCAGCGGTGCATCGACCGTGGGAGCTGGTGGCGGCACTGGCCACCATCGCCAGCGGTGCCGTTGCCTACTTTCTCTTCCGTAGATAGAGGCCGGCGTTAGTTTGCCGTCTCCAGCAGGCTGCGGATCCGGTCCGCTTGCTCGTGTTCGGGAGCGAGGCGCAGGACCTCACGGAGATGGGGCACGGCCGCTGCGTGGTCGTTTCGCAGCTCGAGATGGACGATGGCCACGCCCAGATGGTAGTCGGCCGCATCGAGCGGGCTCATGGCATCGGCTTCCACCCGGCCGCGCTCGAACATCGCCAGTGCCGCCGCGGCATCGCCGCGCTGGAACATCAAGTTGGCCAGGTCGAAGTAAGGGGCGAATCCCCCGGGCCTCAGGTCCACGGCCCGGACCAGCGCCTGCTCCGCCTCCTGATCCCGTCCGGCCGCCAGCAGTGCCTCTGCCAGGGTCTCCAGGGGCTTGGAGTCCCGTGGGGAGAGACGAACGGCACACGTCAAGGGCTCCACGGCTTCGGTCGGGCGACCGTCGCGCAGGCGCGCGCTGCCCAGTCCGAAGCAGGCAGAGCCCAGTTCCAGACCCGGCGTCGACCCGATGCGCTTGTGGAACGCCTGCATGGCATCGCGCCCGCGCGCGAAGCGTTCCTCCGCCAGGGCAGGCCGACCTTGATCCAGATAGGCGAAACCCTCCAGCACCTCCTCCTGGCCCGGCGCGTCCTGGGGTGAAGTGAGGTCGGCTTGCAAGGGCAGCGTGAGGAGAAAGGCACCGCCCAGGATGGCGACGGCCCGGATCGGCTTGGCCTGTCGCAATCCATCCCATGCCGAGACCAGCGCAGCCCCGGCGAAGACCAGCAATACCGGCACCACCGGCAGTCGGAAGCGGGAGAAGTTGAAGAACAGCAGGACGCTGAGGAGATAGACCACCAGCAACAGATACAGCGGGAGCAGTTGGCGCCACCGCCTCCACGTCAGCAGCATTCCCACCAGGCCCAGCGGGGCGACCAGGCCGAACGACGGCGCCAGGCGCAGCAGCCCGGCATGACGGGCGAACAGGTCGTAGGAGTAGTTGTCAGGAAGTTCGCGTGCGTTCCAGAACAACGCCAGCTTGCGCCACTCCAGCCGGAGCCAGCGCCCCGGATCGGACCGGATGGCCTGCAGGCCCTGGCGGAACCAGTAGCGCGATGCCTGGGCGCGGCTCATGGCGGCGCCGCTGCGGCGGGCGGCCTCCGCCCGGAAATCCTCGTGCTCCCACGCCGGTGACGGTCGCACGAACGGGGGAGGGAGGTAGGCACCGTTGGCTCCGGGGTGATTGCCGATGTAGAACACCTCGCCGGCGCCGGAGGTGATCAAGACCCACTCACCGGAGACGGCCAGATTGTGCGCCGTGGCCGGAAGGATGGCCAGCATGGCGCCCAGCAGCAGGAGCGCCGCCAGCGACAGGACGTGGCGCGTTCCCCGGTGGCGCCAGCGCCATAGTGCCCATAGCGCCAGCGCCGGCGCCAGCAGCAGGGCGTTGGCCCGCACCAGAGCGGTGACCCCCACCGCGAAACCGCACAGCAGCAGCCATCCGCGTCCTGCACCGCGATAGCGCAGCAGCGCCCAGAGCGCCAGGGTGGACAGCAGGTAGGTGAGGAAGCTCTTCATGACCATGCCTTCGTAGAACAGGAACGGCCCGTACGCGGCCGCCAGCAGGCCGGCCACCAGCGCCACCCGGGCATCAAATGCCTGCCGGGCCAGCAGGTGGATGCCCACACAGCCGGCGACCCCGGCGGCGAGCTGCAGCAGGCGCAACAACAGAAGGCTGCCTTCCCCGTCGCCGAACAGCGAGAAGAAAGCACCCAGGAGATAAGGATATAGCGGTGACTGTTCGAAGACCTGGTCCCCGAGCCAGGCGCCGCCGGCCACGCGACGTCCCCATTCCACGTAGTAGAGCGGGTCCAGGTGCAGGTAGTCGAACAAGGGGGACGCGCGGATCTGGATGAGGTAGACGACGCGGGTCAAAACGGCGGCCGACGCCACCACCAGAGGCGCGTACCGGAGAGGGATGCCAGCCATGTGGGGATTATAGCGCGCGACACGGGCCGACGTGGATCGGCGACCGGCGTCCGTCTATTACCGTTGCGCCGGTGCCACGGTCCGATTGCGAAGTACCACCACCTGGTCGGTGAACTCGTTGGTCACGAGGAGATCCAGGCTGCCGTTGCCGTCGATGTCGGCGAGGCTGACGCCCACCGGAAAATCACTGGCGTAGGTTTCCTGCGGCTGGAATCCGTCCTTGCCGCCGCGCAGGACTGAGATGTCGTCGCTGAACTTGTTGGCAACGATGATATCCACGTACCCGTCTCTGTCCAGGTCGCCCACTGTCACGTCGATGGGATAGTCGCCCACATCGTGCCGCGTGGGCGATCCGAAGCCGCCTGCGCCGTCGCCGGTCCAGATCAGCAGTTGTCCCTCCACCGCGCCGCACGCCAGCAGGTCGAGATGATCGTCGCTGTCGAGATTCCACAGGCCCACGAACGTCGTTGGTTCCGTGCCGGCCGGATAGCGGGCGGCGGGGATCAGCGTGCCGTCCCCCCGGTTTCTCAGCACCGAGATGTCGTGGCTGTAGGCGTTGGCTACTACCAGGTCGACGGCCCCATCACCGTCCACATCTCCAAGAGCCAGCGAGCGCGGCGTCTTACCCACCGCCACGCTGGGCCGGGGCCGGAACGTCCCCTTGCCTGTCCCCAGGAACACCGAGACGGTCCCTTCAGACAGGTTTGCAGCCTCGCCCGCGGCCCTTACCGCGTCGAGGATCGCCCCGTTGGCCACGGCCAGGTCGTTCACGCCATCACCGTCGAGGTCGGCTATGGCCAGGGCCAGGGGGTCGCCGGTGGAGACCGGATCGCCGACCTGGAACGTGCCGTTCCCGTTCCCGATCAGTATCATCACTTCTCCATGGTTCAACGCCGGCACCGCCACGTCCAGATGTTCGTCGGCGTTGAGATGTCCCACGGCGATGTCCAGGCAGTGCCCGCCGGTGCCGTACCGGCCCCGGGGCACGAAGCGCCCGCCTTCGTTCAGGAACACCGACACGGTGGTCTCGCGCTTCATACACACCACCAGGTCCGGATCGCCGTCACCATCCAGATCCGCCGCGGCCACGCCCACCGGCCACTGCTTGCTGCTCAGCACCTGGGCCGGCGGAAAGCCACCGTGCCCCGCGGTGAGCAGGATCGTGACGTTGTCGCCGCCGTGGTTGGCGATGACGAGGTCGGGTCGAAGATCTCCATCCAGGGGACCCAGCGCGATCCCGGCGGGCGCAAAGCCGCTGTGGAGGGGCTTCCCGGCGGCAAACGTGCCGTCGCCCCGTCCCACGAGCACGGTGGCATGATCTTCGGGGACGTTGGCAGCGACCAGATCGAGGATCCCGTCCCGGTCGAGATCGGCTGCGACCAGGCTCGTCGGGGAAGCCTCGAGGGTCTCGGCTTGCAGGAGCTGGAGCGCCCCGTCGCCGGAGCCGTGCAGAATGGTGATGCTGTTCAACGTGGCGACGGCGACATCCGGCATGTCGTCGCCGTCGAGGCGCGCCACCACCAGCGCGGACGGGAGTTGTCCCACGGGGTACCGCCGTGGCTCGCCCCATCGGCCCGTAGCCTTGTTGAGAAGCACACTGATCATGCCGTTGCCGCGGTGGGCCACCACCAGATCGGTCCGGCCGTCGCGGTCCAGATCGCCGAGGGCCAGCGCCGAGGGCTGCGGCCCGGTCTCGTGGGGGATGGGCCGGCCGAAGGCACCGTCGCCATGGCCCGGCAGGACGGCGATGCCGGCCCGGTCCTCGAGGGCCACGACGACATCGATCGTCTCATCGCCATCGATGGTGGCTGCGACCAGGGCAACCGGCCGGCCCCCCGCCGGAAAGCTCGATGGCGCCCCGAGCCGCCCACCTCCCAGGTTGCGCAGGACCACCACCGCGCCGGCGCCGGCATCGGCGACGACGAGATCGACATGGCCATCGCCATCCGGGTCGGCCGCTACCAGCGCAACCGGCTGCACGCCGGCCGGGTAGTGCACCGGCTTTGAGAAGGCTCCGTCTCCACCGCCGCGCCAGACGGTCACGGTGCCGTCCCTCTCATCGGCGGTCACGATCTCGGCGTATCCGTCGCCGTCCAGATCGGCCAGGATCACGGCCCTCGGTCCCGCGCCGACCGGAAGACGAGGGTTGTCGAACAACGGCGTGACGGCATGCAGACAGGAGAGCGGCGAGATCAACAGGAGCACCATGACGAGGCGGGCAGGCACAGGATGGCTTGTTCCGGGTGGCATGGCTTCTCTGGTCCGGGAGGGCTTCACTCCATGCGCTGCGAGCGGATCTCGTCGAGGTAATCGGGTCCCACGAGCACCTGCCGCGATTTGGAGCCCTTCTGCGGGCCCACGATGCCGTCCGCTTCCAGCATGTCCATGAGCCGGCCGGCGCGGGCGAAGCCCAGGCGCAGGCGGCGCTGCAGCTGGGACGTGGAGGCCTGCCGAGCAGTGACGACCAGCTGCAGGGCTTCCTCGTAGCGTTCGTCCTGCACGCCGGCGCCGCGCTCCGGACCCGATTCCTCCTTCGTGTCGGCCGTGACCTGATCGTTGAAGCGCGGCCGGGCCTGCGCCTTGACATGCTCGGCGACGTGGATGGACTCGACCTCCGTGAGGTACGGTCCGTGGATCCGAACGGTGCGGGCGGAGCGCGGTGGGATGAAGAGCATATCGCCCATCCCCAATAGCTTCTCGGCCCCATTGGCATCCAGGATGGTGCGTGAGTCCACTTTGGAGGCCACGCGCAGGCCGATGCGAGACGGCAGGTTCGCCTTGATGACGCCGGTGATGACGTCCACCGAGGGACGCTGTGTGGAGATGATGAGATGAATCCCCACGGCGCGGGCCATCTGTGCCAGCCGGGTGATGGACTCCTCCACCTCACGCGGTGCGGTGAGCATCAGGTCCGCCAGCTCATCGATGACCACCACGAGGAACGGCAGGAGCTGCAGCGGCTCCCCGGTGGGATCCAGCAGGGGCTTGCGACGCTCCATGGCTTTTTCCAGCTTCCGGTTGTACTGGTTGATGCTGCGCACCGAGGCGCCGGCCAGTAGCTTGTAACGCCGCTCCATCTCCACCACCGCCCAGCGCAGGGCATTGGCGGCCTTCTTGGGCTCGGTGACCACGGGCGTGATGAGATGGGGGATGCCCTCGTAGATCCCCAGCTCCAGCCGCTTGGTATCCACCATGATGAACTTCACCTCGTCCGGCGTGGCGGTGTACAGGATGCTCGTGATGATCGCATTGAGCGTCACGCTCTTGCCGGAACCGGTGGCTCCCGCGATGAGCAGGTGCGGCATCTGGGTGAGATCGGCCACGTGTACTCTGCCCTCCACGCCCTTTCCCAGCCCGATGCGCAGGCGCGAGGTGTGTTCCTGGAACGCGGCGGAGGTGAGGATGTCGCGGAGGTAGATCGTCTCCCGGTGCTGGTTGGGGACCTCGATGCCCACGGTGGACTTGCCGGGGATGCGATCGATGATGATCGACTCGGCGCTCAGCGCGAGACACAGGTCATCCACCAGACCGGTGATGCGGGAGTACTTGACCCCGGGCTCGGGGCGGAACTCGAACGTGGTGACCACCGGACCGGGGTGGATCTCCACCACCTCGCCCTTGACACCGAACTCCGCAGAGCGCTCCGCGATGAGTCGGGCGGTCCCCTGCAGTGCGTCGCGGTCCACCGGCGCCGTCCCGTCGGACAGGGGCAGGAGGTCCAGCGGCGGCAACTGGAAGCCGCCACGGGAGGGCGCCTCGAAGTCCAGGGCCGGCTGGACGGCGTCAGGCGCCGGTTCACCGGCGGCCCGGGACTTCCTCGCCGCCCTCTTCTTGCGCGCTTTCCCGGGCCCGGGAGAGGGAGGCGGCGCCGGCTCGGCGACGGGCAATGCCGGCCGGCTCGCCAGGCGCGCCTCCTCCTTGCGCCGGGCGTGCTTGCGAACCACTGCTTGCCGCATGCGTTCCTTGCGGCGCCGTTCCAGGTAGCGACCCGTGGCGTGACCCAGCCAGCGCGCCCCCTGCAGCCCATGGCTCCCCGCCATTCTTCCGACGCGCTCCAGGGACAGGTGAGTGGCGGTGAGGATGCCCAGGAGCGCGGCCAGCGCCGCCAGGACGGTGGTGCCGCCGCGATTCAGGTGGCGCACCAGCATGTCCCCCAGGGACGCGCCCAGCAGGCCTCCGGCCGGTAGCTCGCCGCCGCCGACCTCCACCTGCCCGAACAGCAGATGCAGCAGCAGAACCATCCCCACCAGTGCCAGGGCGTAGCCCAGCGCGCGCCACCATTCCGGCCGCGCGTCGCGTCGCGCGAACCACAGGATGCCCACACCGCCGGCGACCAACGGCAGCGCGTACGCCATCAAGCCGACGATCTGGAACAGCGCCGACGCCAGCGTGGCGCCCAGCCGCCCGACCTTGTTATGGGGCCGGACCAGGGACTCGTTGCTGGTGAAGTAGGAGGGGTCGTCCGCGTCGTAGGTGAAGACGCTCATGGACAGCAGGATGGCCACGCCCACCAGCAACAGGCCGGCGATCTCGCGGAAGCGTCGGGAGCCGAGAAGACTCCTCAGATCCATGGAAGGTTCCTCCGGGGGGGCAGTGGTTCAGGTGCTCGCGGGACGAATGCCGGCGCATCCGAGGCTTGCACCCATGTCACCCGCCAGTTGATGACATGTCAGACGAGATGATACCACAGGATCACGATGGCCCCCAAGGGCCCTACGTACCACGAGAACCAGTGGAAGCGTCCTTCCTGCACCATGCGCAGGATCATCGCGATGGAGGCGTATCCCACCACAAAGGCGACGAGCATGCCGAGGAGATAGGGGCCCACCGGCGGCAACGGCCCCTCGAGGGCGTCCAGGCCCTTGAGCAGCGTAGCGCCCAGGATGGCCGGGATCGACACCAGGAGCGAGAAACGCGCCGCTACCTTGCGATGCAAGCCCATGCGGAGCGCGGCGGCGATGGTGAGACCGGAGCGGGAGATGCCGGGAGTGACCGCCAGCCCCTGCAACACGCCGATGCCCAGCGCATCGGCGGAACGCATGTCCCGGGGCTGGGCACCCGCAGGCCGGCGACCCCACCAGAGGATCGCCGCGGTGAGCATCAGCATGACGCCCACCACGTCGGGGCGGGTGAGCCGGGCGAAGGCCCAGCGATCCAGCGCCAGGCCCACGAGTCCTGTGGGCACCGTCGCCAGGGCCAGGAACCCCACCATGCGCCGCTCCTGCCCCGCGAAGGGGCCTTCGCCCGCCTCCCCGGGACGCAGGGCGCCGCGGGCAAGCTGCCACACGTCGCGCCGCAGATAGACCAGCACCGCCAGCGCCGTGGCCAGATGCAGCAGCACGTCATAGAACAGGTCCACGTTGCCCAGGCCGCCCAGCCATTGCTGCGCCAGGATCAGATGTCCGGAGGAGGAGACCGGCAGGAACTCGGTCAACCCCTGCAGCACGGCCAGCACGATGGCTTCCAGGTATCCCATGGTGGTCGGGCCTCTAGGTCTCGATGATGATGGGCAGGATCATGGGAGGCCGCCGGGTGCGCTTGCGCAACAGGCGCCGCAAGGCGTCCTGCACCTTGGTGCGCATGGCGCCCCAGTCGGCACGCTCCTCGGCGCTGGCGTCGCGCACGGCGCGCGTGACGAGACCGACGCACTCCTCCAGCAGGGCCTCGGGGTCTCCGAGCCAGGTGAACCCGCGGCTGACCATCTCCGGTGGCGACGCCAGCTCGCCGCTGGCGCGGTCGATGACCACCACGGGGATCAGCAGCCCATCCCCGGACAGGTGACGGCGGTCGCGCAGGATCTCCTGCTGCACCGCTCCGGCCGAGCCATCGATGAGCACGGTGCCCACCGGCACCTTCCCGGTGATCTCCGCTGTGGTCGGCGTCAGCTCGATGACATCGCCGTCCTCGGCCAGCAGCACCTGGTCCGCGCCCATGCGCATCTCCCGGGCCAGCCGCGCGTGGGCGGCGAGCTGGCGGTACTCGCCATGCACGGGGACGAAGAATCGCGGCCGCACCAGGCCGATCATCAGCTTGAGCTCCTCCTGGCTGGCATGGCCCGAGACGTGACAGGGGGGATTGGTCTCCTGCACCACCCGCGCCCCCCGGCGGGTGAGGTGGTTCACCAGCCGCGTGATGGCGCGCTCGTTGCCGGGGATGGGACGCGCGGAGAGCACCACCACATCGCCCGACTCCAGATGAATGTCCTTGTGATCATCCAGGGCGATGCGCGCCAGTGCGGAGCGCGGCTCGCCCTGACTGCCACCCGCCACCACCACCACCCGGTGCGGCGGCAGCTTGGCCACCTCCCTTGCCTGGATCATCTTGCCGGGAGGTATCTGCAGCAGTCCGAGGTCCTCGGCCACCTGCGTGGCCCGCAGGATCGAGCGCCCCGTGAAGCAGATCAGCCGCCCCTGGCTGGCCGCGAGATCCACGACCTGCTGGATACGGTGGATGTTGCTGGAGAACGTGGCCACCACCAGACGCCCGCGCGTTCCCTCCATCAGCGCCTCCAGGCCGTCGCGAACGCGGCGCTCGGAGGGGGTGTAGCCCTGCCGTTCGGCGTTGGTGGAGTCGGACAGCAGGACCAGGACGCCCTCGTCGCCGTAGTGGCTGAAGCGATGATAGTCGGGCAGCTTGCCGTCCACGGGCGTCTGGTCCAGCTTGAAGTCGGCGGTGTGCAGCACCGTTCCCACGGGCGTGCGGATGGCCAGGGCCAGGGAGTCCGGGATGGAATGCGTGACGCGCAGGAACTCCACCTGGAACGGTCCGATCTCCTCGACCTGAAGGGGAGACACGTGGCGCAATGCAACGCCGTCGCGCAGCCCGCGCTCGCGCAGCTTCTCTCCCAGCAGGCCCAGGGTCATTCGCGTGCCGAATACCGGCGTGCGCACCTGCTCGAGGAGATAGGGAACCGCACCGATGTGGTCCTCATGGCCGTGGGTCAGCACCAGCCCGCACAGATTCTCGGCGTGGTCGAGGAGATACGACAGGTCCGGAATGACGCTCTCGATGCCCACCATGGCCGTCTCGGGGAACATGACACCGCAATCCACCACCAGGATGGAGCCGTCGTACTCCAACGCCATGGTATTGAGCCCGAACTCGCCGAGCCCCCCCAGGGGGATGATTCGCAGCGGAGCCTGTGGGTCAGTGGACATTCCGGACGGATCCTCCAGGAAGGGTGCCGCGATTATAATGCCACCGATGGGCTGTCGGGGTCGGTGGGGCCTTGCACCTCGCGATACAAGGCGGCCATCTGTTGCACCGACAGGTCCTCGGGGCGCAGGCGCGGCTGCAGGCCGGAACGGGCGAGGATCTCCAGGGCGGCCCGGCGGTCCACGCCCGTGGCGGATTGGAGGTTGTTGAGGATGGTCTTGCGCCGTTGCCCGAACAGGCCGGCGGCCAGGCTGAGAAAGGACGCGCGGTCGATGTTGCCGCGCAAGGGAGCGTCACGCAGTTCCAGCCGCACCAGCGCGGACTGCACCTTGGGCGGGGGACGGAATGCGCCCGGCCGCAGACGCTGCACCAGCCGCGGCTCGGCCACGTCCTGACAGAGCACCGACAGATAGCCGTAGATGCGTGTGCCGGGCTTGGCGCTCATGCGTTCCGCCACCTCACGCTGCACCAGGATGGCGATACCCTCGAGGCGCGAACGGGCCTCCAGCAGGCGCGCGAGGATCACCGTGGAGGATTCGTACGGGAGGTTCCCCACCGCCCGGACCGGCTCTCCGGACGGAACCTGCTCCTGCAGCAGCGCCATCATGTCCTGCCGGGCGGCATCGGCATGCACGACCTGCAGCCGCTCGGGCTCGTTGACCCGCCGTGGAAGGTCCGCCGCCAGTTGTGGATCCAGTTCCACCGCCACCACGCGCGCGGCCACCTCCAGGAGCGCCCTGGTCAGCAATCCGGTTCCCGGGCCAATCTCCAGCACCGTCTCGCCCGCAACAACACCGGAGTGCGCAACCAGCCGCCTGGCGGTGGCGGCATCGCGAAGAAAATGCTGTCCCCACTTGCGTCGAGAACCCATTTCATGACCTCTTTCGTCGGCCCAAGGCCGAGCGAGGCGGGCACCAGGGTCAGAGCACCTTCACCGTAGCCCGCAGGGCGCGTATCTCCATGCGCCCGGAGCCTGCTTGCACGACCACGGTACGGCCATGCGCTCCGCCGGTGTCCTCGGCATCCACCCGGATTCCCATCTGTTGCAGGGCCGTCCGGGCGGCTTCCAGGTTGCGGTCCCCGACGCTGCTCGGGTCGGGAGCACGCTCATACTGGAACATCTGGGCGCCGCCGACCACCTTGGCCAACACTCGCTCCCGCTTGGCTCCGTGCCTGCAGAGCGCCTCGAGCATCGCCGGCACCGCGGTGGAGGCAAAGCGCCCCGCGGGGAGATGTGTCTCGTCCGCCCGCGGCTCCGGCAGGAGGATATGACCCAGACAGGATAACCGTGCGGCTGGGTCGTGCAGCAGGACGGCGACGCAGGAGCCCAGGCCGTAGATGGCCAGCCGTTGTGGCGCGGTTGCCAGGTGGAACTCCCCGATGGAGACGGTGCGAGGCTCCGGCGCCTCCTGAAGGTGCTGTCCTCCGGTGATCACGCCAGCCCGCGAATACATTGCAGCAGGCGCGGGATCGAGGACGGATCGGGCAGCAGGAAGAACTCTCCCCGGATCGGGCCGTCCTTCTCCCGGAAGGTGGTCTCGAGGACCATGGCGCGCTGCGACGCCCCGGCGATCTCCATGAGCAGTAGATCCACCACCGCGCCGGCCATGTCCACCGCCAGGCCGGGCACCGAGGGAACCAGGGTGCTGTGCACCAGCTGGCTCACGGTCGACAGATAGGTGCAGCCCAGGATGTTCCCCAGCTCCCGCAGCGCCGACGCCAGCATGGGCTCCGACGGATCCAGTTCCACGGCCGCCACGCCCATGCGGTGCGCCACCGTGAGCGCATCGGCAGGGGAGAGCACGATGAGCAGATTGCCGCGCAACTCTCCGTAGATCCCCAGCCGCAGCGCCACGACGCGCTGTTCCGCGCCACCCAGCGCTGCCGGTACTTCCTGCAGATCGAGCGCACGCACCACCGGGACCTCCAGCGAGACCACGTCACCGATGACCTGCGATAGCGCACCAGCGGCGTTCGCAGCGCCGATGTTGCTGACCTCGCGCAGTCCGTCCAGGTCGCTGCCGGTGAGCCGGTTCACGTGTGCTCCCTCGCCCCGCGCGCTAGGCGATGAGGTTCTGCAGGTCGAGGATCAGGGCGATGCGCCCCTCCTCCAGGATGGTGGCCCCGGAGTACTCGCGCAGGTTCTCCAGCGGGCTGTGCAGCGGCTTCACCAGCATGTCGCGCTTGCCCAGGACGGCATCCACGAGGAGCCCCAGGGTGCGATCCTCACAATGGAACAACAGCGCCGGCAAGGGTCTCTCGGGGCGCTCTTCCCTCCGCGATCCGTTCCCGTTCATGAGCCCGGCCAGACTGTACAGCTGGACCCGCCCCTGTTCGGTGCGCAGCCACATCTGACCACCGACCGTCTCCACGCTGGCGGCGTCCACCTCCACGGTACGCGCCACACTGGAGACCGGCACGGCGTAGAGGTTGTCGGCGGCCTGCACCAGGAACCCGTGGATCACCGCCACAGTGAGCGGCAGCCGCAGCACGATGCGCGTGCCTTTGCCCGGCGTGGAGTGGATCTTCAGCCGTCCCCCGAGACTCTCGATGCGAGTGCGCACCACGTCCATGCCGACACCGCGCCCCGACACTTCGGTGAGTTCCTCGGCGGTGGAGAACCCCGGCGTGGTCACCAGCATGAGGACCTCGGCATCTTGCAGGGCATCGGCCTCGTCACGCGGGAGCAGCCGGCGTTCCACCGCGGCCTGCCGGATGTGCTGCGGGTCCATGCCGCGACCGTCATCGCGAATCTCCACCGTCACCGCGTCGCCGTGCGCGGTGCTGCAGATACTGATGCGGCCGCTGGGGGGTTTGCCGCACCGGACGCGCTCCTGCGCGGTCTCGATGCCGTGATCCACGGCGTTGCGCAGCATGTGGTTGATGGGGTCCACGATGGCCTCGAGGATGGACCGGTCCAGCTCCACGTCGCGGCCGTCGATGGTCAGCTCCACCCGCTTGCCCAGATTGCTCCCCAGGTTGCGCACGGTGCGGGCGAAGCGCGGAGCAATGTGTTCGAAGGGCATCATGCGCAGGCTCATCAGGTCGCCCTGCAGGCGGTGCAGAGTCTTGCGCAGATCCTCCAGGGCCTCCTGCGCTTTGATGGGGAGTTCCTCGCCCAGGGAGCCCTTCAAACGGCTCTCATGGATGATGAGCTGGCCCAGATGGTCCAGGAAGCGATCCAGGACCTCGGTGCGGATGCGCAGCGTGGCGGTGCAGGCGGCAGGCTCGCTGGACCGCGCCGGCGGCGACGGGGCGGAGGAGCCGCCGGCCGCTACGGCCGGCTCGGTCGGTGCGCATGGCGCCAGCACAAGCGACTGCACCTCCGGCCCCTCGAGCTCTTGCCGTAGGCTGGCTTCGCGGCTGGCGGACGCAAACTGCACCAGCAGCGTGCCCTCGAACTCACCGGCAACAATGGCCTCCTTGGACGGCGAGGAGAACAGGATGCGGCCCATCCCCTCCAGCTTCTTGAACAGCACCAGTGCCCGGGCGGCCGGCATGGCGGCGTTCGGCGCGATCTTGATCTCGACATTGAACGCCTGGAGTGCCGGGGGAGGGACGCAGGGCGCCTGTTCGTCCCGCTGCGGCGGGGAGACCGGTGGGAGACTCGCAAGGAACGACCGTAACGAAGCGCTGTACTCCTCCAGCGTTGCCGGGGGATCTGCGCCGCGCTCCACCTCGTTGATCGCGTCACCCATGGCGTCCAGGGCGTGGAAGGTGTGATCGGCGATCTGTGGTGTGAACCGGAGGCGTCCCTTGCGCACCTGATCGAAGAGATCCTCCATGGCGTGGCTCAGGTGTGCGATGGGCGGGAAGCCCATGGATGCCGCCATTCCCTTGATGGAGTGTCCGTGGCGAAACAGCAGGTTGAGGGTCTCCTCATCCTCCGGCTGTTGCTCCAGGCGCACCATGGCTTCGGCTGCCTCCTCCAGATGCTCCCGGGTCTCGGAGACGAACAGTTCCATGTACTTGCGCATGTCCACCTGGAGCGTCCCCTAGTGTTCCAGAACGTTGCGAACCATCTGCAGCACCTTCTCGGCGGTGAACGGCTTGATGAGGAAGTCGCGCGCCCCGGCCGCCAGGGACTCGAGGACCAGTGCCTCCTGTCCCAGCGCCGAACACATGACGATCACGGCATCGGAGTCATGCTGCATGATCGCTCGCGTCGCCTCGATGCCATCCATCTCTGGCATGATGATGTCCATGGTCACCAGGTGCGGCTCCAGCTCCCGGTAGCGTTCCAGCGCCTCGGCGCCGGTGGTGGCGTAGCCCACCACATCGAAGTCGCCGGATTTCTGCAGGATCTGTGCGATCATGGATCGCATGAACGCCGCATCGTCTACGATCAATACCCTGTAGCTCATAGAAACCCCCTCGACGCAGTGGCCTTACAGGCTGTGGTAGCGCCGCAAGACCTCTCTCTCGCACTGCAGCAGGATCTTGTCCGTGGACAGGAGGTTCACCTGCGTTCCTTTCCACGTGGCTCGACCCTCGCACAGTTCCTCGGTAGATCCAGCCTCCGGCCCGGGCAATTCGAGCAGGTTGATCTCGGCGGAGGTCCACAGAGCCAGATAGTCCCAGGGTTCCGAAAGAACCATCAGGCGTCCGCGGTGCAACGCGTCCAGCGGTGCTCCCACCATCACAGGCAAATCGATCACCGTCGTCATCCGACCACGAACGTCCGCCAGCCCCCGGATCAACGCCGGCGCCCGGGGCACCGGCGCGATGCGGCCGGCCTCGGAGATCTCGCGCACCGCCTGCAGGCGAACGCCGAAGATCTGCCGGCCCAGGGAGAACACCAGAGTGGCCTGTCCGTCCGTTGCCTCGCTCATGAGTCGACCTTGAACAGGGACACGAGTTCCTTGAGCGTATCGGCGGTGCGCGCCAGTTGCTGCGCGGAGGTGGCCATCTCCTCCATGGACGCGGTCTGTTGCTCGGTGGCAGCGGATGCCTGCTGGGTGCCGGCGGCATTGCTCTCGGCGATCTTGTGCAGTTCCTCGAAGGCCTGGACCAGACCGTCCGCTCCGTTGGCTTGCTCCGCGGTGAGCGAGGAGATCTCCTTCATGCGCTCGGCGCTGGCCAGCACCGCGCTGCTGATCTCCTCGAGGGAATGCCCGGCCAACTGCACCGCCACCACGCCCTCCTTGCCGGCAACGGACGTCTCGCCCATGGACTGGATCACCTCCGACGAGCCCTCGTTGATGGCATCCGCGAGTCCGGAGATTTGCTGCGCGAAGCGGCGGGCGTTCTCCGCCAGCTTGCGCACCTCCTCCGCAACCACGGCGAAGCCTCGGCCTTGTTCACCGGCGCGCGCCGCCTCGATGCTGGCGTTGAGGGCCAGCAGGTGCGTCTGCTGGGCCACCGAGGTGATGAAATCCACGATCTTGTTGATGTCCAGCGCGTTGGCCTGGAACTGCCGCACGGCCTTGCCGGCCCGTTCCACCTTGGCGGCGACATCGTTGATCTGAGCCACCGCGGAGCGCGCGTACTGCTCGCCCTGCTCGGCCTTGGCTCTGGCCTGGCCGGCGAGGTCGTCGGCCTTGAGGGCGCGCTTGGAGATGTCCTCCACCTGGGTGGCCAGCCGGCGGGTGATCTCCGAGGTGCGGTTCACCATGTCGGCCTGGACCTCGGCGCCACGCGCGATGTTCTGAATGGTGGAGGAGATCTCCTCGGTGGACGCGTTCATCTCCTCGGAGGTTCCGGACAGCGTCTGGGCCTGGCGGAAAATCTCCTCGGAGTTGGACTTGACCTCCTTCACGATATTGAGCAGGGAGGACATCATGGCGTTGAACGATCGCGCCAGCTCACCCACCTCGTCGGCGGTACGGATGTCGACCTTGTTGGTGAGGTCGCCGCCGTTGATGACACCGGCGAGGTCCGCGAGTTTGCGGATGTCGCGCGTGAAGTAGTGGGAGAACAGGAGGGGAGCCGACAACCCCACCAGCACATACAGGGAGACCTCCATTACCTGCATCCAGATGGTGCGGTCTCCCCAGAACTGATTGAACATCACGCCGACGAGAAGAAACCCCAGCTCCACCAGCATGAAGGACAGCGCCAGCTTAAGTCGCATGTCGGGCTCCAGGAGCAAGCTTGCGATACACGCGCTGGCCGGCATCCACCGCCTGGAACGCATGGCGCGCGTCACCGAGAAGGCGTTCCACCCGTCCAAGCACCAGGACCCCTCCCGGGCGCAGTGTCCCGGCCAGGATGGCGAGCAGGCTCTCCTGCAGTCCCGGCTCGATATAGATCAGCAGGTTACGGCAGAACACCAGGTCCAGATCGCGCAGGAAGGACCGGCTCATGGCGTCGCGCACCTGGAATCGTATGCGCGGGAGACGCTCCTTGCGCACGCGGAAGCTGCGGCCGCCCGGCCCCGGTTCGAAGTAGTGCGCCAGGGTTGCCTCGTCCACCTCCCGCACGCGACCGGCATCGAACACGCCCGCGCGGGCCCGGGTCACCACCCGGCGATCGATATCGGTGCCCAGCAGCCTGGTGTCCTCGCGCCCCAGCCCGGCCCGGCGCAGCAGAATGGCCACCGAGTAGGCCTCCTCACCGGTGGCACAGCCTGCGCTCCAGAACCCCAGCGGACGGCCGTCGCGCCGGCAGTCCTCCAGCAGCCCGGGGATCACCTCCGACTCGAGGATCTGGAACACGCCGGGGTTGCGGAAGAACTCCGAGACGTTCACCGTCAGCGCGTTGACCAGGCGGTCCATCTCGGCCCCATCCGACTCCAGGTGGGTGGCATAGCGCGTCAGGCGGGAGAGCCCGGCGGCGCGCTGGCGGACCGCCAGCCGGCGGCGAATGAAGCTCTCCTTGTAGTAGGAAAGGTCCAGGCCGCGCCCCTTCAGGACCGCTGCCCGGATGCGGCCCAGAGACGGGTCGGCGCCGTAGATGGCGGTCTCGGCCACGGCGGATTGCATGTGAGCGCTCACCGACACCCCTCCCCGGAGAGACCGGTTGCCGCAAATCGGGTAGACCGGACGCAGTTGCGGTCTTCGGCGGGCGGAGCGGGCGCTTGGACGCCGACGCCCCCCGGGACAGGATGGAGCCAGTTAAATATCATCGAAATAAAGACTTAACTCCTTGACACTCCGGTTTCGGGTGGTCTAACATTTCCCTAATCCCAAGGCCCGTTTCTTGCTCTCGGATTCGGGCACCCTGCCGGACCGTCGGCAAAGTGCTGCAGCGCGGACGTTCTATGGCCGGGACCGGCCATGAGGTTGGGTCCATCGACTTCCACCGCCCCAGGAGTGCGGCGGGGCGGGAGGTACGCGCCAGCAGCCACAATCCTAAGCCGTTCAGCCGATTCAAGATAGTTGATCCACATCCCCTTTTCAACCGCCGGAGGCCGTATGACAACGGAGTTGGACCTGCAGGAGATCAACGCCAGCGTGGAGGCGGAATCCGTCTTCGTGGACCGCTTGTTGGGGGAGGTGCGCCAGGTGATCGTCGGTCAGACGAACCTGCTGGAACGCCTTCTCATGGGCATCCTGACCCAGGGGCACATCCTCCTCGAGGGCGTCCCCGGTCTCGCGAAGACCCTGGCCGTGAGCAGCTTCGCCAACGTGGTGGACCTGTCCTTCCGCCGTCTGCAGTTCACGCCGGACCTGCTCCCGGCCGATCTCATCGGGACCCTGATCTTCAACCAGAAGGAGGCCAGCTTCGTCCCGCGCAAGGGGCCGATCTTCGCCAGCGTCATCCTGGCGGACGAGATCAACCGCGCTCCGGCCAAGGTCCAGTCGGCGCTCCTGGAGGCCATGCAGGAGCGGCAGGTGACCATCGGCGACACGACCTACCCGCTGCCGGATCCGTTCCTCGTCCTCGCCACCCAGAACCCCATCGAGCAGGAGGGCACCTATCCCTTGCCTGAAGCCCAGGTGGACCGCTTCATGTTCAAGGTCCTTGTGAGTTACCCCACCAAGGAGGAGGAACGCCGCATCCTCGACCGCATGACCGCGACGGGGGGAGAGCCGCGGGTCGACCGGATCATCCAGCCCGCCGAGTTGCTGCGGGCCCGGGATGTGGTGCGCAGCATCTATGTGGACGACCGGGTGCGCGACTATGTGGTCAACCTGGTACATGCCACCCGCGAACCCAATGCCTACGGGCTGGACATGGCGGAGCTCATCCGTTACGGCGCCTCGCCGCGGGCCACCATCTATCTCCTGGTGGCCGGACGCGCCCATGCCTTCCTGAGGCACCGCGGCTTCGTCACCCCGGAGGATATCAAGGCGGTGGGGCCGGACGTCCTGCGCCACCGTGTGATCCTGAGCTACGAGGCGGAGGCGGAAGAGGTCACCTCGGAGGAGGTGATCCGGCGCGTCTTCGACACCATCGAGGTCCCGTGAGCAACTCCCAGTCACAGGCCATCCCGCGCGAGATCCTGCGCAAGGTCCGCCGCATCGAGATCCGCACGCGCAAGCTGGTGAACGAGAGCCTGGCCGGCGGCTATCACTCCGTCTTCAAGGGGCAGGGGATGGAGTTCTCCGAGGTGCGCGAGTACCAGTTCGGCGACGACGTGCGCTCCATCGATTGGAACGTCACCTCGCGCATGGGGCATCCGTTCGTCAAGAAATACCAGGAGGAGCGTGAGCTCACCGTGGTGCTGGTGGTGGATGTCTCGGCCTCCGGGACGTTCGGATCGGCGGAGCAGGTCAAGTCGGAGGTGATGGCGGAGATCTGTGCGCTGCTGGCCTTCTCCGCCATTCGCAACAACGACCGGGTGGGGCTCATCCTGTTCACCGACCGCGTGGAGAAGTTCGTACCACCGGCCAAGGGACAGCGTCACGTGTTGCGCGTCATCCGGGAGATCCTGTTCCATCGTCCGGTCGGCCGCGGCACCGATCTCAACGCGGCGCTGGAGTACCTGGGCCGGGTGATCCGCCGGCGGGCCGTGGTCTTCCTGGTCTCGGACTTCCTGACCAAGGACTTCGAGCGTAGCCTGCGCCTGGTCAACCGGGTGCACGACCTGGTGGCCCTGAGCGTGCGCGATCCGCGCGAGAGCGAGCTCCCCGCGGTGGGCATGGTGGCCCTGGAGGATGCCGAGACCGGCGTGGTGCAGGTGGTGGATACCGGAGTGCGCCGGCTACGGCAGGCGTTCCGGGAGGCGGCCCTGGCCGCCCAGCAACGGCTACGCGATCTGTTCCGTCGGCTGGGGATCGATACCGTCGAGCTGGCCAACGGAGAGCCCTACGACGTCCCGCTGGTGCGCTTCTTCGAGGAGAGGGCCCGCCGTGCGCGCTAAGGGACTGGCTACTCTTCTGCGCCGCTCACGGCGTGTCGTAGGCCGCGGGCCGTGGTGCAAGAAAGTTGCCTGTCCCCTCATGCTCGTTGCCGCGCTCTCGGCACTCCCGGCGGCAGCGCAGGAGGACGCGGAGCCGGCCAGCCCGGAGGTGAGGATCGACCTGGCGGTGGAGCCCCGGGAAGTGACCGTGGGGGAGCCTTTCTCGGTGACGCTGCGGGTGGAGCACCCGCCGGATCTCGACGTGCGGCTTCCGGCGCCGGGGACCGACTGGGGTTCGCTCACGGTGCGGGAGTCCGGTGCGCCGCAGCGCGGCACGGGGGCGGATGGATGGGTCCGGCAGGTGGCCGTCTACCGTCTGGCCGCGTTCGAGCTCGGCGCGCTGGAGATCATTCCCCTGGAGCTGGAGGTGACGCAGGGCGGTGAGAGGCGGACCGTCGCCACACCCGCCGCGACCATCCAGGTCAATTCGATCCTCCCCATGGAGGAGGGCGAGGGGGAGGAGCCGCAACTGGCGGATCTCAAGGACCAGGCATCCCTGCCGCTGTCCCTGGCCCGCGTGCTCGCCCTCGTGGCGCTGGCCGTGCTGTTGCTGGCCGTCGTGGCGTATCTCCTCTGGCGCCGGCGGCGTTCGCAGCCCGCTGCCGCCATCGAGGCGCCGGGGCCGCCCCTGCCGCCGCCGGACCGGGAGGCCTTGCAGGCGCTGCAGGCGTTGCTCGCCGGGCCTCTGCTGGCGCAGGGGAAGATCAAGGAGTACCACGTCCAGCTGGCGGAGATCGTCAAGCGCTACCTGGAGCGCCGCTTTGGCGTCCCGACGCTGGAGCGCACCTCCTTCGAGGTGGTGCAGGCCACCCGCCTGGCTCCGGTGGACGTATGGGTGCCCGGCCGGGTGGCCAGCCTGCTGAGCGGCTGTGATTTCGTCAAGTTCGCACGCCAGCGGCCTGATGTGGACCGCTGCCGCGACATGGTGGACGAGGCGCGCGCGCTGGTGGAGCAGACCCGGCCGCTGGTGCCGCCGCGGGCGGCGGAACAGACCGCGGCAGGGGAGGGCTAGATGGAACTGCCGGATCTCACCATGCGACTGGCACACCCGTGGGCCCTGGCCGGCCTCTTGCTGGTGCCCCTCCTGCTGGCGCGCTACCTCTGGATCCAGCGCCGTGGCCTTCCCACCTTGCGCTACTCGTCGCTGCAGCTGGTCAAGCCTCTGGCCGCCTCGCCCTGGATCCGGTGGAGACACCTCTCCATCGCCCTCCGTCTGACCGTGGTGGCACTGCTGTCCCTGGCACTGGCACGCCCGCAGAGCGTGGACACCGAGGACGAGATCCTCACCCGGGGCATTGACATCGTGGTGGCGGTGGACAACTCCACCTCCATGGCGGCGATGGACCTGCAGCCCAATCGCCTCGAGGCTGCCAAGGAGGTGGTGGAGGCCTTCATCCAGGGGCGCCAACATGACCGCATCGGCATGGTGGTGTTCGCGGGGCGCTCCTATACGCGCTGCCCGTTGACCCTGGACTACGACATCCTGCAGTCGCTCCTGGAGGGAGTCCACCTGGCGGCACGGGACGAGGACGGGACGGCCATCGGCATGGGCCTGGCCAATGCGGCCAACCGGCTGCGCGACGGCAAGGGCAAGAGCCGCGTGGTGGTGCTGCTCACCGATGGACGCAACAACCAGGGTCAGATCGACCCATCCACCGCGGCGGATCTGGCGCAGGCCCTCGGCATCAAGGTCTACACCATCGGCGTGGGCACCACCGGCCAGGCGCCCTATCCCTACGACGATCCGGTATTCGGCCGGCGCACGGTGATGCTGCGCGTGGACCTGGATGAGACCACCCTGCGCGAGATCGCGGAACGCACCGGCGGGAGGTACTTTCGCGCTACCGATACCGAGCGACTGCGGGAGATCTTCGAGGAGATCGACGAGATGGAGACCACCGAGGTCA
>CBDVAL010000026.1:0-22905 GCA_965371955.1 uncultured bacterium
GACGACGAACCCTACATCAGGGAGTCGGTTTCCTACGTGTCGCGCGTGGCGTGCTACGAGGTGCATACGGCCGAGGACGGCGAAGAGGCGGTGCAGAAGGCCGTGAAGGAGTTGCCCGACCTCATCTTCCTGGACCTGATGATGCCGCGCCGCAACGGGTTCCAGGTGTGCCAGGCGCTGCGGGCGGAGGAGTCCACCAAGGGGATCCATATCATCATTTTGACGGCAAGGGGTCAGGACGTGGATCGTGTCCAGGGAGAGCAGGCCGGTGCCAACGAGTACCTGACCAAGCCGTTCAGCCCCCGGAAGCTACGCCAGAAAATGCACGAGATCCTCGACGGCTGATGGCCCAGGACGAACTCAAACGTCTCCAGGAGACGAACCAGAGCCTGACCCGCGAGCTGTTGTCCGCCTACGAGGAACTGGATCTCCTGCACACCCTGGCCACCATCTTCGCCACGTCCCACGATGTCGACGAGATGGGCAGCCGCCTGGTGAACGAGGCGGTGGCGAACCTCGGTGCCTCTGCGGGCTTCCTGGTGTTCACCGGGGAGGGGATGGAGGAGTTCGACCCGGTGCTGCAGGGTGCCGGCGCCGAGGAGGTGCAGGCGTTCGTCCGGGTGGCGGCGCCCAAGGTGCTGGCCGGGGAGGCCGTCTTGCTCGACCATGCACTGGCCGAGGGCTTCGAGCCGCGCCCGCTGCTCACCGTGCCGCTGCATAGCCGCGAGGGGATCTTCGGCGTGCTGGGGCTGATGCGCACCCCCGGTAGTGAGGCGTTCAGCGCTGGTGACGGCAAGGCGCTGTCTGTGCTGGCTACCCAGGCCGCCGGCGTCATCCTCCAGAAGCGCAACCTGGACCTGACCTATCTGTCCGAGCGGCTGCGCAAGACCAACGAGGGGTTGCAGACCTTGCTGGACATCAGCCGCGAGCTTACCTCCACCCTGGACGTGGACCGGGTTCTCGCTGCCATGGTGAACCTGCCCGGGCAGGTGGTTCCCTACGACCGCGCGTCCATCTCGCTCAAGGAGGGCAATCGCTGGCGGCTGCGGGCGGTGAGCGGGCAGGGCGACCCGGAGCGCAACCGTCCGGAGATCCGCGCTCTGGAATCGCTGCACGTCTGGGTGGGGGAACGCGGCGAGCCGGTGCGCTTCGAGCTGGGAGGTGCCGAGGAGGCAACGGAGGTCCCCGATCTGTTCCGCGAGACGCTAGGGCGGGCAAAGATGGCCTCATTTCAGGCTCTTCCCCTGGCCGATGCGGAGGGAACGCTGGGGATCCTGGCGCTGGAGCGTTCCGAGGCCGGCGCGCTCCCGGAGGGTACCGAGGAGGTTCTGGCGGTCCTTGCCAACCAGGCCACCGTGGCGCTGCGCAATGCGCAGCTCTACAGCCAGGTGCCGCTCATCGGCCTGCTGGAGCGCATCGTCGAGAAGCGCCGGCGGTTCGCTGGCATGTCGGTGACCCGCCGCCTGGTGTGGCTGGGCGGCCTCGTGGCACTGGCGGCGGCCCTGTACCTGGTGCAGGTGCCGCTGAAGGTGAGCGGTTCGGCGCTGCTGGTGCCGGCGCACACCCTCAGCGTCAGCACGGCGGTGGGCGGCCGCCTGGAGCGCGTGGAGGTGAGAGAGGGGCAGACGGTGCAGCAGGGCCAGGTCATCGCGCGGCTTGACGATCGCGACCTGCAGCTGGCACACGGGGAGGCGCAGGCCCGGCTGGAGACGGCGCAGCGCCGCGTCCTGCAGTTCGAGGCGGCCCGGCAACCCGAGGCGGCGGCGCTGGAGCGCGTCCGGCTGGAGCGCTTCCGCCGGGAGGCGGAACTGGCGGCGGCCGCTCTACGGGAGGCAACGCTGGCGGCGCCGGGCGACGGTGTCGTGCTCACGCCACGGATGGGGGAGAGCGTCGGGCGCCGGCTGGAAGCGGGGGAGGTGTTCTGCCTGCTGGCGGAGCTGGACATCCTGGAGGTGGAGGTGGCGGTGCGGGAGGTGGATGCACCGTCCCTGGCCGTGGGACACCCTGCGGAGGTCAAGCTGGATGCCTATCCCCATCGTACGTTCACGGCGGAGGTGGTGGGAATCCGTTCGGTGGCCGAGGAACGCAACGGACACCAGGTGGTGGTGGCACGGCTGGAACTGCCCAACCCGGACGGCATTCTGCGGCCGGGGATGATGGGCAAGGCGCGGGTGCGGGCGCGTTTCACCAGTCTCGGCTACTTCCTGGTGTACAAGCCGGCGCGATGGTTGCGCTCCCTGGTGTGGCTGTGATGCGACGAGGAGGAACCATGTCCCGAACGCAGATGATGATGCTCTGTGCCCTGGGAGCCGCTCTGGTCGCCGGAAGCTGCGCGGAGCCCGAGCCGGTGGCGGCGGCCCCGGCGCCACAGCAGGAGGGATTGGCGGATCCGCCGGCTCCCGACCTGCTCGAGGTGCAGGCCGGAGCGGTACGCAGGACATTGAGCGTGGAGTCCCATATCGCCACCGAGTCGGAGGTGAAGCTGCTGGCGCGCAGCACCGGGCAGATCCTGCGTGTGCTGGTGGATCGTGGTGAGCACGTCACCCGGGGACAGCCGCTGGCCGAGTTCGATAGCTACGAGGAGAAGCTGGTGCTGGCGGCGGCGCAGGCCGAGCTGGAACTGGCGCAGTACGTCGCGGAGTCCCGCCGCAAGCTGCACAAGGCGAAGGTTCTCTCCAAGGAGCTCTGGGAAGAGGCGAAGCTCGACCTCACCCTGTCCCGTGCCCGCCTGGATCTGGCCGAGTACCGCGTGCAGCAGACGACGGTCCGCGCGCCGTTCGATGGCGTGATCCTCGACCGCATGGCCCATGAGGGCATGTACATCCTGGAGTCCCACGCGGTTCCGCTGTTCCGTCTCTCCGGCGAGGGGCCGCTGGAGGCCCGGGCCTACCTGCCGGAGTGGGCATCCACCTATCTGGACGAGGGGAGCTCGGTGCAGGTGTATCCGTTGCTGGGCGATGTCCCGTTGACGGGCACGCTACGCTGGGTGAGTCCGGTGGTGGATGCGGTGGCCGGGACGGTGGAGGTGCGAGTCCGCTTGGAGGAGGACGCGCCCGTCCGCAGGGGCTCGTCGGTGCGCCTCGAGTTCGAGCTGCGCTCGGACCAGAACTTGCCCTCCGTTCCGCTGGCAAGCCTCGTGGATCCCCACGCCCAACCCGGCGAGATGGGTGCGGTGATGGAGGTCTCGCCGGAGGGAGGATTCCAGCGCAGGAACGTGTTGCTTGGGCTGCTGGGCGGCGGACGAGTGGAGGTCCGGCGGGGTTTGGCACCGGGCGACCGCATCCTGGCCAGCGCCTCCCGGAGCCCGGAGGAGTGAAGCGGTGGCGACCAGCGCTGCGCATGTAACCCGGCCGCGCCTGCGGCCCGACGTTCGGCTGCGCCGCCAGATCCTGGGCGGGGAGGTGTTCTACCTGGCCAGCCACCCCGAGACCCAGCAGTTCTACCGCTTCCGCGAGCATGAGGCGGCCCTGCTGCAACTGCTGGACGGCGAGTCCACGTTCGCGGAGATCGCGCAACGACTGTCCGAGTCCGCCGGCGTCGGCACCGTGGGCGAGCGCACCGTGGAGGCGTTCGCCGAGTCGCTGCGCGATCTGGACCTCATCGAGCGACCGGTGGAGGAGCGCAACATCGCCCTCTACGAGCGCCTGCGCAAGTGGCACGCGCGCCGGCGTGGCGGTGTAGGCGATATTCTGTTCATCAAGAAGAAGCTCTACGACCCGGATCGGTTCTTCGCCTGGATGTTGCGCTGGTTCGGCTTCTGCTGGACGCCCACGTTCATCAAGGTATCGCTCACCGCGGCCGTGGCGGCGGGCATCCTGGTGGCCCTGGAGTGGTCGGCGTTCTCCAGCGACTTCAAGACCTTCCTGGCATCGTTCGCGGATCCTTCTCGCTTCCTGGCCAACTACCTGTTCGTGCAGCTCACTTGGTTCTGGCTTGCCATGATCCACGAGAGCTGCCACGGCGTGACCTGCAAGTACTTCGGTGGGGAGGTTCACGAGGTGGGGTTCCTGCTGTTCTACCTGCAGTTCCCCGGCGCCTACACCAACGTCAACGATGCATGGGGTTTCGAGAAGCGTTCGCAGCGCATCTGGGTGACGCTGGCAGGGGCATACTCGGAGCTGGTGCTGACCACCATCGCCATCTTCGTGTGGTGGGTGGTGCCGTCGGACTCGTTCTTGCACCGTGAGGCCTTGCTGGTGGTGACCCTGGGGTTCATCAGCAACATCTTCGGCGACTTCAACCCGCTGGTGAAGTTCGATGGCTACTACATCCTGGCGGACTACCTCGAGGTGCCCAACCTGCAGGGCAACTCATGGAAGCACATCGGTTACCTGGTGCGCCGCCATCTGTTGCGGCTGCCGGTGGATCCGGAGCCCGCCTCGCGGCGCACCCGCAGGATCTACACCATCTACGGGGCGCTGTCGTTCGCCTACATCATGCTGCTCATGAGCGCCATCCTGTTGTACTTCGGAGGCTGGTTCCATCAGAAGATGGGCCTTCCCGGGCTGTTGCTGTTCGCGTTCCCTGCGTTCGCCATCCTGAAGCGCCCGGTCGGGTCCATCTCGTCCACTGCCCGCTTCTTCTGGTCCGACAAGCGGCAGTTCCTGCTCTCAGCCGGGGGCGTCCGGGCTGGGCTGTTGCTGGCCGTGGTGGCCGTTCTGCTGATCTTCCTGCCCCTGTTCCCCTATCACGTGGACGGAGAGGGGCTGGTGGAGTCCGTGCAGCCGGATGCCGTGCGTAGCGGTGCTCCGGGACGCGTGATGGAAGTGACGGCACGCTCCGGCGAGATGGTCAACGCCGGCGACCTCATCCTGCGGTTGGACAACCCGATCCTGGTGCAGCGTGCGGCCGTCGAAGAGTCCCGCGTGAAGGAGCTGCAGGCGCGCATCAGGCAGGCGGAGGCGGATTCGCGCCCGGCAGATGCCCGGCTGGCCCGCTCGGCGCTGCAGGAGGCGCTCAAGGTGATGCAGCGCATGCGCCTGCAGGTGCGCCGGCTGGAGCTGCGCGCCCCGGCCGGTGGAAGGCTGGATGCGCCGGGTCTACGTTCCCTGGTGGGACGCTACGTCGAGGAAGGCCAGCTGCTGGGCACCGTCTTCCGGTCCGGCGACCCTCTGGTGCGTATCCGCATTCCCGAACGGCTGGTGGCGGATGTCCATCCGGGATTGCCCGCACGCTTGAAGACACCGGGCTATTCGGGCACGTTGTTTCGTGGACGGGTGGTTGCCGTACCCCCGAACCGCGCTCCCGACGACGAAGCCGACGTGCTGGCGGCCGAGAGGGACTCTTCGGTGCGGCCCAAGGCCTACTTCTGGGTCCTCACGCAATTCGACGATGACGAGGGGCGTTTGCGTCCCGGCCTCAGCGCCCAGGTGCGTGTGGACTGCGGCCGGAGCAGCATTGCCCGCCGGCTCCTACGGACCGCTCATCGTCTGATGGGCGGCAAGCTGTGGTTGTGGTAGCACCGTAGATCAAGAAAGGGCCCGGCAAGACATGCCGGGCCCCGTCGACAAGAAGTCGATGACTACGCCTTCTCGGGCTTGCCTCCACCCCTGGACAGCGAGCCATCATCCAGGCCACCGCCGGCGATCTTGGGGGCGTCGCGGCCTTCCAGCGCCTCGTAGGTGAAGCTCTTCACATCTTCACCGGTCTCGGCCCGAATCTGGTCCTGCTGTGCCGAGGTCAAACTGATGGTCACCTTCTTCATGCTCCATCCTCCTTTTTGGCTCCACGGGTCCGTCCCGGGAGACCGAGTCGGAAGCGGGTCTTTCTTTCATCCGCCCCCTTGGGTTGCACGTTCAACTACGCCTTCGACGGCTTGCCACCGCCCTTGGACAGCGAGCCATCATCCAGGCCGCCGCCGGCGATCTTGGGGGCGTCACGGCTTTCCAGGTCCTCGACGTTGAACTTCTTCTCCTGCTTCTCGATCGGCTTCTTGTCCTCGGTCATCGTCATCCTCCCTTTCGTCTCTCTAGGAGACTTGCCGGCTTTGCCGGATGTCCGTTCCTGTGTCCAAATAGCAACCTCCGTGCCAGCCCGTGCGGGTCCTGCCTTGACGCCGGCGGGAGTCGGGCACTTCGTTTGTTACCAGCATGTTACAAAGTCCTCCCGGACCTGGAAGGCGAAAGTGGGGGCCACGGGACCAGCCCCGCCGGGGAATTTCCACCCCCTGGCAGGGGAGCCGTTCCCCGGATGGTGTCTTCGCCTTCCGGTCAGGCCGCCGGAATTCGGTGGTCCGGCGGCAGGGCGCAACCTCATAGGTCATACTTCCGGCACAGGTACTTCATGCGGTCCTTATTAACGCCGAGCAGCTTCGCCGCCCTCGTCTTCACCGCGCCCGCCTTCTTCAGCGCTGCGATGAGGATCCCCTCCTCGTGGCGCGCCATGTGTTCCTCCAGGCGAAACCCCTCGTCCGGGATTTCCGGCGTGTCGGCGGCGACTTCGCTCGTCCCGGCACCGGAGATCTGTGGCGGCAGGTCGGCGACGCCGATAGTCTCGTCGTCGGCCAGCAGCGCCAGGCTCTCCATCACATGACGCAGTTCGCGCACGTTCCCCTTCCAGCGGAAGCCCACCAGTCGCTCCAGCGCCTTGGGTGACAGACGCCGGTCGGGCAGCTTGTTGCTCTCCACCGCCTGCGACAGGAAGCGCGAGATGAGCTGCGGGATGTCCTCGCGCCGCTGGCGCAGCGGCGGCAAGGTGAGGGGGATGACGCGCACGCGGTAGTACAGATCCTCCCGGAAGGTTCCCGCGGCCACTTGTTCTTCCAGGTCCTGATTGGTGGCCGCGATGAGGCGGATGTCCGCCTGCATGGTCTCCTTGCCCCCCACGCGCTCGAACTCCCCGCCCTCCAACACGCGCAACAGCTTGGCCTGGGCGGAGGCGTGCAACGTCCCCAGCTCGTCCAGAAACAGCGTGCCTCCCCGGGCGCGCTCGAAGCGGCCTGCATGGCGGTTCACGGCGCCGGTGAAGGCGCCCTTCTCGTGGCCGAACAGCTCGCTCTCCACCAGATTTTCCGGGATGGCCGAGCAGTTCACGGCGATGAACGGGCCGTCGGCGCGCGAGCTGTTGGCGTGGAGGGCCCGCGCCACCAGCTCCTTGCCCGTACCGCTCTCGCCTTGCAGCAGGATGGTGGCAGCCGAATCAGCCACCTTGCGCACCGTCGCCAGGACTTTCTGAATGGCAGCGGAGGTGCCCAGGATGTTGTCGAAGTGGTATTCACGCGACTGGTCCTGGCGTAGCTGCCGGATCTCGCCGGCCTGGCGGCGCCGGTCCATGGCGCGGCGCACGATGATGGCGAGTTCCCGCGTGTCGATGGGCTTGGAGAAGAAGTCGTACATCCCCGCCTCCACCGCCTGGTAGCCGGTGGAACGATCGGCGTCACCGCTCATGGCGATGACCACGGTGTCCGGTCGCAGCGCGGCTACTTCGCGATAGATGGCCAGTCCCTCGTCGATGGAGTCGAGGCACGGCGGCAGGTGCATATCCAGCAGTGTGACGTCAGGGTCCAGGGAGTCCTCGGAGAGTGTACGCTGCACCTCCTCGCGGCTGCCGGCGGTCTCCACCCGGCAGGTGCTGCGGAAGAACAGTGCCATCTGCCGGCGCAGTTGCTCGTCGTCGTCGACGATGAGAATCGTGCCTGCGGGGGCGGTCATCCGATCTCGCTGTCCTGGAGGTGTAGCGGCAGGTAGATGTAGAACGAGGTGCCCCGCCCGGGGGCGGACTCCACCCGGATGCACCCGCCGTGCAGCTCCACGGTCTCGCGACAGGCGAACATGCCCAGCCCGAGCCCGTTCGCCTTGGTGGACCGGAACGGTGAGAACAGCTCACGATCCACGAACTCCGTCGTCATTCCCGGCCCGTCGTCGGTGATGGACACGACCACCGAGGCGACCTGGTTGGGGCCCTTGCCGCAGCGAGTGCGAACGGTGAGCGAGCCCTCCCCCGACATGGCCTCCAGGGCGTTGCGGAGAATGTTGACGAATGCCTCCTCGAGGTAGGGAGGATCCATCTGGAGGGTGGGGAGTTCGGCCAGCTCCACGTCAGCCCGGATCCCGTTGGCGCTTGCGACACCGGACTGCTCCAGGGCCGAGGTCATCACCTGGTTCACATTGGCCTCCTGCCTCAGGACCATGGCCTCGCGCTGGTCGCGAAACCGGTTCACCAGACGATGCAGGCGCTGCACCGTGTCCTCCACAGTGCCGGCGCAGGCCTCCACTACCTCCGGGTCGTCCGGGGAGGATCTAAGGTTCTCCGGGACGAAGTGCAGACGGGCGGCCAGGTTCTTGAGGTCATGTACCAGGGCCGAGCCGAAACGGTGCAGGCAGTAAAGTTCCACGGCCCGGATCACCTCGTCGCGGCGGCGCGCCAGGCGTTCGGCCATTCGGTTGAACTCTTCCTCCAGGGGGCCCAGCGGGGCGCCCGGGCCCGCCTCGATGCGATGTTCGAGGCGATCCGCGGACAACTGGCGCACGGCTTCCTGAATCCGGCAAAGATCCGGATCCCCGGCGCCCTGGCGCTTGCGGGCTCGCGCACCCATCCGTCCTCCTCACTTTTGCTGGCAGGTAATGGCTACCCCTCATCGTCTCACAGGGTCCGGGGGGTGTCAAGATGGCAACAGGGGAACCCGGTGGGCGCCTCAATGGGGCCTACCTCGTTGACTCTAAAGGAGGTTAGGGCGTGGACGCTAGTCGGCCGGGGTGCGCCCGAGCAGCCTGAAGGCGATCCTCAGGAACAGGACCGCCAGCCCCAAGCTGACCCCTAGACCGGCGATGATGGCGCTGACCAGCAGGACGGACTGCATCCGATGCTGAACACCTTTGAGCGAAGAGGACACCGGGCTCCGGTGCCTGCGGAGGGGGGCTTCGCCCCGCAGATCGGGGCGAATTCGGCACAAGTATAACAAGAGCGCTGCTGCACCGCAACTCTTTTTCTTGCACGGGTCTGCACGGATCAGTGAAGGGAGGTTTCGTAAAATGCAACACTTATTTCATAGAATCAGTCATGAATCTGTGGACCGGGTTGCAACTGAGCCGCGAAGCACGGTAGGATAGTGCCACTCCATCGGGGGGTCGCTCTCGGACCGCTCCCAAGCCTACCCGTTCTGGGCCTACCCAAAGGAAGGAGGTTTCCCCTTGCGGAACCAATCCCTCATGAAGGACCCCGCCCGCCTGGGCCGGCTCGCGCCCCAGGTTCCTTTCTCCTCTCACCGCAGCGCACCCAAGCCGCGGCGAGCCGAGGAGATCGAGGAGATCCTCCAGGACCTGCCGGATCGCCAGGACCTGCAGCGACTCTACGATCGCAAGGTTCCGCTGGACCAGATCGTCCGTCTCCTGGGTCACCGGGTGGAACGGGATCGCATCGGCAAGATCCTGGACTGCGACGACCCGGAGGGGGAGATCCGGCGCCTACTGGGCTAACTCCATCATGACCCAGAGGGATCGTCTCCGCGCCCTGCTGCAGGAACGATCCTTACGGTACGGTGACTTCACACTGGTCTCCGGGCGCAAGAGCAGCTTCTACTTCGATTCCAAGCAGACCACGCTGGACCCCGAGGGCGCGTACCTCACCGCGTGGTGCATCCTGGACCTGGTGCGCCGCGAAGGGATCGATGCCGCCGCCATCGGTGGCATGACGCTGGGTGCCGATCCGATGGTCTGTGCCGTGGCGCCGCTGAGCTTCCTGGAGGAGGGGCCTGAACTGCCGGCGTTCATCGTGCGCAAGGAGGCCAAGGAGCACGGCACGCAGAACGAGGTGGAGGGGGCGCCGCCGCCAGGGACGCGCGTGATCATCGTGGACGACGTGATCACCACCGCGGGTTCCACCTTGAAGGCCATCGCCGCCGCCGAGCGTGCCGGCCTGGTGGTGGCCGCCGTCATCTGCCTGTTGGACCGGGAGGAGGGCGGTGCCGAGGCGCTGTCCGGCTACCGGTACTTCCCCTTGTTTCGCCGCAACGAGATTCTTCCCGCCGCGGGATGACGGTCCAGACTCGTGGACCCCGTAGGGTCCCCGTTCTGTTGCAGCTTGCGGAGGGGATGGTGGATCCTCTGGTATCCCTCGCGCAGCAGGAGGGACTACTCCCCCTGGAGGCGATCTTCGCCCGCCGCGCCCCGCTGGAGGTGGAGGTAGGCACCGGCAAGGGGCATACCCTGGCGACGCTGGCGCAGCGCGATCCGGACGCGGACTTCCTTGGCATCGAGGTGGGATCCAGGTGGGCGCGGCTGACCCGCGCGCGGCTGATCCGCGCCGTCGTCCCCAACGCCCGCCTCGTCCAGGGCGAGGCCGAGTGGGTCCTGAACAGCTACCTGGCGCCCGCCTCGGTGCGCCGCTTTCATGTCTACTTCCCCGATCCCTGGCCCAAGAATCGGCACGCCAATCGGCGACTGTTTCGCCCGGGCTTCGTGGCGCAGATGGCGCGTTGTCTGGAGCCGCAAGGTCAGGTGTGCATTGCCACCGACCACGCCACGTACTTCCAGCAGATCCGGGAAGTGATGGGCGCGGCAGGCTTCCGGCATCATCCGGACGCGGCCTTGCCGGAGGATCCCGTGAGCTCGTTCGAGGCGAAGTACCGCGGCCAGGGACGCGCCATCCGCCGCGCGGTGTATTCACCGCCTGCCGGTTGAAACCGCCGGGGGGCGATGGTACTCTCCGCGCCAGTATCCCGTTCCGGACACTGCGGAGGCAGCATGTCGCAGACTGCATCCCCCCAGCCGCTGGTGAGGGTGGGCCACTCGCCCGACCCCGACGACGCGTTCATGTTCCATGCCATGGTCAATCAGAAGATTGATACCGGCGGCCTGCGCATCGAGCAGATCCATCAGGATATCGAGACCCTCAACCGGCGCGCCCTGGCCGGCGAGTTGGAGCTCACCGCCATCTCCATCCACGCCTACGCCTATCTGGCGGATCGCTATCGCTTGATGAACTGTGGGGCCAGCATGGGCGACGGCTACGGGCCGTGCATCGTTGCCCGCGGTGCGATGACCCGCGAAGCGTTGCGCACCACGCGAGTCGCCGTGCCCGGCAAGATGACCTCGGCGTTCCTTGCGCTGGGACTGTACCTGGGAGGGGAGTTCGCCTACGAGGAAGTGGCGTTCGACGAGATCATGGAACAGGTGCGCGACGGACGCTTCGACGCGGGCTTGCTCATCCACGAAGGGCAACTGACCTACGGCGACCACGGCCTCACGCTGTTGGCGGATCTGGGCGAGTGGTGGGCAGGGGAGACCTCGGGCCTGCCGCTGCCGCTGGGTGCCAATGCCCTGCGGAGCGACCTGGACGAGGGCCGTCAGCGCCTACTGGAACGGTTGTTGCTGCAGAGCATCGACTACGGGCTGCAGCATCGTGCCGAGGCCCTGGACTATGCCGCCGGGTTCGGTCGCGGTCTGGATGCGGGACGCACCGATGAGTTCGTGGGGATGTACGTGAACGATTGGACCCGGGACTTCGGCCCCCGGGGGCGCGAGGCGGTGCAGTTGTTTCTCGATCGCGGCCACGAGGCGGGGTTCCTGCCCCACAAGGTGAGCGCGCAGTTCGTGTCTGCATGACGCTCGAGGAGGTTCACCGCGGGGGTGGGACTTCCTGGGGGGATGTTCCCGGCGGCCGGACTCCTGCCCACCATGGCGACCCGGCGGCGGAATTCGAAGCCGCGCGCGGCGCCGCGGGCCTGGTGGACCGCTCTCATCTCGGCCGGCTGCGCATCGGCGGCGCGCAGCGCCACTCCTACCTGCAGCGCGTCACCGCGCAGAACTTCGACGGGCTGGTCCCGCCTCGAGGTGTCCGCGCGGCCCTCCTGGAGCGTCGCGGCAAGATCATCGAGGTGATCAGCGCACACGCCCTGGACGACCACCTGCTGGCGCTCACCTCCGCCGCCCGGCGCGAGCAGGCGTTCACGTGGATCCGTCGCTTCATCTTCCGCGACGACGTGCAGGTGGAGGACGTCACGGAGAGCACGGGACACTTGCTGGTGCTGGGACCGCGCGCCGCCGAGGTGGCCGCCGCCTGGGCCGGAGACGCGGTTGCCGGGCTGCCGCCGTTCTCCTGGGCGGCACACCCGGAGCGGACGGATTGCATCGTCATTCGCGACGGCTACGCCGCCTGGGAGGTGTTCCACGTGGTGGGGCCGCGCGAGGGCATGGGCGACGTCTGGGTGGAACTGCTGCAGGCCGGGGGGGCGCAAGGGCTACGGGCGGTGGGGGAGGAGGCCTACCAGGTGCTGCGCATCCTGCGCGGGGTGCCGGAGGGTGGCAGCGAGATCGATGATCGGAGCAACCCCATGGAGCTCGGGCTGCACGACGCCTACAGCCTGACCAAGGGATGTTATACCGGCCAGGAGGTGCTGGCCAAGATGGACACGCACGACAGCGTCAAACGCAGGCTGGTGGGGCTGGAGTTCACCGGCGAGGGCCTTCCCGGCGGCGGCGAGCTGCTGCACGAAGCCGGCACGGTGGGCCGGATCACCAGCTCAGCACAGGTTCCGGGCTCCGGACGCGCGGTGGGACTGGCGCTGGTGGCGCGCGAGCACGCCACCGCGGGGGTGACACTGCGCGTGGAGGGCGGCCTGGAAGCGCAGGTGACGGCGCTTCCATTCCCGGAGTGAATGGGGCCGGCCGGCGATGCGCTTCCCCGCCCCCCGGCTGTTGCTTCCCACCCTCATGCTGTCGGTCTGCGGTGCGCTGGCCGACTCATCTCCCGCGAGCCTGCGCCTGCAGACCCGCGTCTCCGAGGTGTCCAACCTGGTGCACTGGGTGGACAACCTGGCCGGGACCTCGGTGGGGAAGACCACGCCCCTCTACCGGCGCTACTGGAAGCAGCGCTTCGGCGTGCCGGATGCCGGCGACAGGCAGGCGCTGGAGGCATTCGTGCGCATTCGACGCCTGCGCATCGGTGGTGGTGGCAAGCTGGGCAACCGCTCCGGCTGCCTTCCCATCGTCGAGACGGAGCTTAGCTGGCATCAGGTCTTCCTTGCCGAGGCCATGCAGGCCGACTCCCTGGAGGATTTCCTTCGCCGACTGACGCCGTACCTGGAGGCCGCGGACCGCGCCGCGCTGCAGGCGGCATTGCGACGGTTCCAGGGGCGTTTCGGGGAGGTGTGGAGCGACCTGTCGCATGTGCGCCGCTTCGACGGGCGTTTCCGGGAGTTCCTCGAGGACGGCAAGCTGCTCGGCTATCTCAATTCGCTGGCTGCGTTCCTGGAGGTGGACCCGGCCGGCCTGCCGCCCATGCAGCTGTCCTTCATGGCGTTGCCCTCGGACGGGCCCACCCACGCCGAGGCCGACGGTGACCAGCTGCTCATCGAGATCCGTCCCGGCGACCGGCCACGGCAGCAGATCCAGGTCGTGGCCCATGAGGCGGTGCATTTCCTCATGCGCCGCATGAGCCCGGAGCAGCTTGATCTGCTCGCCGGCCAGGCCTTCCGGCACGGAGAGCTGGGACTGGCCCTGTGGAGCTACCTGTGGGAGGGCATCCCCACCGCCCTGGGGCAGGGGCTGGCCGAGGCGACGCTGGCGCGCCGGTCCTTTTCGCTGCGCAGGAGCTGGTACCACCGCGACGCCATCGACCGCTTCGCCAAGACCGTCTACCCGGTGCTGCGTGACGCCGTCACCGCCGGACGGCGCCTGCGCGAGGGAGTCTTGCCCGAGGCAGCTGCGGCGCTGGCGGCGTCCGGGAAGTTCCACGATGTCCCCATGGCCGACGCCCTGAACGTGGCTGTGTTCGTGGCGGGCTCCGGCCTGGCGCCCCTGCGCGATCGGTTGCGCCGGCAACTGGGGACCAAGGCGCGCGGCCTGTCACTGCCGTTCACCCTGGACGACCCGGCCGCCCGCACATGGATGGAGCGCTACTCGTGCCTACCCGCTGTGGTCCTGGCCCTGGGAGAGCAGCTTCCGGCGGCGCAGGCATTCGTGCAAAGTGCCGGCATCACGAAGGAGAAGCTCGACGCCGTGCGCCAGGCCGCCACTCCCGGCGGCGGTCTCGCCGCCCTTCCCCGCCCGGGAGGTGGCTACGTGTTCTTCATCGTGGCGCCGGACCTCGCCTCAGCCCTCGCCCTCACGGAGACCTTCGTCCTCCATCGCGGCGTTCCGGACTAGAGGCACGGTCGGCCCAGAGGGATTGCAGGACGGGGTCGGTGGGATCCTCGGGGATCCAGCGGTCGTCCTTCCTGTGCAGCCAGTGTGCCGGTGGCGCCTGGCCCGACGGTTCACGGTCGCGGCCCGTGAGGTTGACCAGGACCGTGTCGTCCCGGGAGAGTTCGCCGTTGCGGACCCGTTGGATGAGGCCCGCCAGTGCGGTGGAGGCTGAGAAGCACGGACTGATGTCCTCCAGCTGCTCCACCATCCGACGCGCCTCGCGGATCTCCTGCTCGCCGGCGGCAACGAAGCAGCCGTCGGTCTCCTTTACGATGCGGCGCATGCGAGGGTAGGCTCCGGTGGGGTCGCCGCGCAGGATGGCCTTGGCGATGCCCGAGGGGTTGGCCACGATGTGATGCGGCTGGATGGTCTCGGAGCCCTCGTTCCAGGCGTGCACCATGGGCGAGCAACTCTCCTGCTGCACGCACAGCAGCCTGGGGAGCCTGGGAATCCGTCCCAGTCCGTGCAGCTGCTGCGCTGCCTTGAAGGTGCCGAAAACTCCCATGGCACTGGAGACCGCCTGGACGTACCAGTCGATGGGCTCCGGGACCTGCTCGACGGCCTCCATCCACGCGAGCTTGAGGCCCTCCCGGCGGCCGGGATTGAAGAAGCCGCGCTCGGAGACAAGGCCATGCTCCTCGGCGAAGCTGCCGGCAAAGTGAAACGCGTCCACGAACGTGGCGTCCCGCAGAACCAGATGGACCACCTGTTCGGTGGCAGGGAACTGCACGCGCTGGTGAAAAGCCGAAGCGCTGCACAGGAACATGGTGAAGCCCTGGAAGCGCGTGATGGCCCGCGCATACGCCGTGGAGCTGTTGCCGGTGGATGAAGTGCAGAAGCTGCGCACGCCGCACTCCCACAGGTAGGCCAGCGCCACGGCCGCCATGCGGTCCTTCGTCGAGCCGCTGGGAAGTACGGTCTCGTTCTTGAGGTAGAGATGCGGCATGCCGAGCTCGGCGCCCAGCCTGCGAGCGTGGACGGTCGGCGTGTAGCAAGCGTCCGTGGGCAGCAGTGCCGGGTCCTTCACCGGCAGCAGGTCGCGGAAGCGCCGGTAGGGATTGTGGGACTGCAGCAGGCGGACCTGGTCGAGATCGTAGTCGATGTCCACCATGTCGCCGCAGGTATCGCAGAACGGCACGAACCCATGGTGGAACGTCTTGTGGCAGCCCACGCAGGCTGCCGTCTTGGCGCTTGCCGGAGCGGGCGCCAGACCTTGCTCACCGACGGGATGGTCTGTCTTGGGGTTCATCGGGTCACTCGGTACTCTATCCAGGGAAGGAACGTCGGCGCCAGGTCAGTGCAGGACGCCCCGGAGTATATCGGTTCGCATCCTCCCACACAACAGCCTCCATGGCGTAGAATCCGCCATGAGTGAGCTATGAGAGGATCCCGGATGAGCGAACCCGGCGGCGCCCACGTCTACTACACGCGCATCACCGATGCCTCTCCACCTGCGGCGTGCTATCTGGACTGGCTGTCCGGCGAGGAGCGCGCGCGCTACCGGCGCTTCCACTTTGACGCGGATCGGCAAGTGTTCCTGATGGCGCATGCCCTGGTGCGCTCGGTGCTGGGCGAGTGGGCCGGGCTGGCGCCGTCCGCCCTGCGGTTTCAAGCCGCGGAGAACGGCAAGCCGGCAGTGGCCGTCGGGACCCCCGGGGAGGACATCCAGTTCAACCTTTCCCACACCCGCGAGCTGGTGGCCTGCGCCGTGTCCCGCGCCTGCCCGCTGGGCGTGGACGTGGAGGGCATCGATGTCGAGCGGGACGTTTCGGGTGTGGCCCGCCGTGTCCTGTCGGAGACGGAATACAGTATCTGGAGCTCCTGCACCGGTGAGGCGCGCGCCCGGCGTTTCTTCGAGTACTGGACCCTCAAGGAGGCGTACATCAAGGCCCTGGGCGTGGGCCTGGACCAGCCGCTGCGAGACCTCACCTTCACCATCCTGCCGGGCGGCCGGGCGACGGTATCCACGGCGGAGCACGGCCGTCCGTGGCTTCTGAGGACCTACGAGCCGGTAAACGGAGTTCTCCTCTCGGTGGCGCTCCGATCGGTGGCCCCCGACCTGCCCATCCGAGTCGAGGAGCGAACGCCCTGACGGTGTGTTGCGCGTTGTTGCGGGAGGGGATATATTCAGCGGGTACCCCCGTCGAAAAAAAGCGTCGGATTCTGACTGTTCTCCGGCCAGTTGGCGATTCCGCTTGAAAGTGAGGCCCTCATGCTATCTCGATTCCGTCACCACGCACCACGGCCCTTCGTTACGGGTTCCCTGTTGCTGTTGGCTGTGGCGTTTTCCACGCAGGCATGGGCCCAGTGTCCGGAAGAGCCGCAGCTGCAGAACTACACCGGCGCAGGCGTGACGGTCTGTCCCTGCTTTATCCCCGGCGAGGAGGCGGGATCCATTTTCAATCTGCCTGCAGAAGACTTTCCCATCGAGATCCTGCGGGTGGGGATCGGTTGGGGATCGCTGTTCGGGGGCGCTCCGGACGTCCTGGAACAGTCCATCCATATCTATGAAGGCGGTCTTCCGGATCCCGGGGCGCCGGTGTTCAGCATTGATGGCCCGCAACTCACCGACGGTGTGATCAACGAGTTCAATCTGGAGCCGCTGCCGGGGGAGATCGTGATCAACTCGGGACCGTTCACCGTCACCCTGGAGTTCTTCAACTCGAACACTGGAGATGCCTCCCTCTCCCCCAGCGTGGTTCACGATGGGAACGGTTGCCAGCCGGGCAAGAACGTGGTCTTTGCGGCACCCGGCGGCTGGAACGATGCGTGTCCACTGGGCGTCACCGGCGACTGGTTGTTCTACGTGGTGTATCGTCCGGTGGTCTGTGCCGGTGCCGGATCGGGTGAAGTCCCGGACGGAGTCACGGGGATACCGCTCGAGGTCGACCGCCTCGGCCCGGCCAATCTGCTGCTGACGTGGGACAACTCCTGCACCGTCACCGATGACGACTACGAGGTCTACCAAGGGTCCGTGGGTAGCTATTACAGTCACGTTTCCGTGTTGTGCAGCACCGGCAGTGCGACCGCTGCCGTGTTCTTGTTGCCTGGAGGAAGCGCCTACTACCTGGTGGTGCCGCAGAACGGCACAAGCGAGGGCAACTACGGCCAAGACGGCTCCGGAACCCCTCGTCCCCCGGCCCCCGCGGCGTGCCTGCCGCAAGTCGTCGCCGTCTGTCCCTGAGGGCATCGCGCCGTGAACGTCAGGCAGCACCCTTGCCGCGCAGCACCGCGGGGATGGTCATCAGGAGGATCTTCAGGTCCAGCCACACGGACCAGTTCTCGATGTAGAACAGGTCGTGCTCCAGCCGCGCCTCCAGCGAGGTGTTGCCGCGCAGCCCATGCACCTGGGCGAAGCCTGTCATGCCGGCCTTGACGCGGTGGCGCAGCATGTAGCGCGGGAAGTGCTGGCGGAAATCCTCGATGAACACCGGGCGTTCCGGCCGTGGACCCACCAGGCTCATGTCGCCGCGGATGATGTTCAGCAGCTGTGGCAGCTCGTCCAGGCTGGTCTTGCGCAGCAGGCGCCCCACCGGAGTCACTCGCCGGTCATCGGCGCTGGCAAAGCGCGCGCCGTCCTTCTCCGCCTTTTCCACCATGGACCGGAACTTCAGGATCTGGAAACGTCGCCCGTCCAGGCCCATGCGTTCCTGCCGGTAGAGCACCGGACCGCTCGAGGTGAACCGCACGGCCAGGGCGATGAGGGCCATCAGCGGCGCCAGGACGAGGAGGGTGGCCATGGCCAGGACGAGGTCCAGCAGCCGCTTCACCAGACCGTTCCATCCCCCCATGGGACTGGTCTGCAGGGAGATGAACGGCATCCCCTCGAACTGTGCGATACCGCCGCGCAGCCGGGCATGGCGCACGAAGTCGGGGACCACCCAGACATCCACCATGGCGTCATCCAGATCGTCGAGGATGGCGCCCATGCGCTCCTGTTCCTCGGAGGGAAGGGCCATGATGACCAGATCCACCTCCTGTCCCGCGATGGCCGGCCCGAGACGGTCGTAGCCTCCCAGCACCGGCACGCGCCGGATCTTGCCGGCAGGTTCCGGATCGCCGGACAGCGCGCCGACGAAGCGGTAGCCCAGCTCCGGCCGGGACTGGATGCGGCGCAGTACCTCGCGCGCCAGCTCGCCGGTGCCCACCAGCAGGATACGGCGCAGCCCCGAGCCCTTGCGAGCCAGAGCCCGCTCCAGCAGGCGGGCCCCGCCACGCTCCGCCACCAGGCCCAGGGTGGAGAGCGACCAGAACAGCACCATCATCACGCGGGAGAACGTGAACGGGCGGATGAAGAACATCACGGCGAAGATCAGCAGGATGCCGAACGTGTGCACCTGGATCAACGCGGCGATCTCGTCGGTGAGCGGACGGTGGGTACGCGTGACGCCAGCGTTGCCCACCTGCAGGGCCACCGTCCAGATGACCAGGATCGCGGCGAGCAAGGCAAGGTACGGACCGAAGGGCGGGATGGGGGCCGTCAGCGGGATGAGGTTGCCGTGGAAGCGCAGCACCCACGCCAGCAGGAAGCTCGCGGCCAGCATCAACAGATCGGCACCCAGGCGGGCCAGTTGCAGCAGTCGGGCGTGATGCTGGATCATGGTGCCGCCCCGCGCATGCTCAGCGCGTCCCGCACCGCCTCCAGGATTCGCTCGCGAAAGACCGAGCGCCGGTAGCCCAGGGCGTGGTGACGAATGGCGGCAGCGTCGAACTGCGGCTCCATGCTCTCGAAGCGGTGGATCGCCGCAGCCAGGCTTGCTGCGCTGGGCTCCGGAAACAGCACCCCGGTGGGCGCGTCCGAGCCGGGCGGGGCGATCACCTCGGGGACGCCGCCGTCGTCCAGGGCGATGACCGGACGACCGCACGCCATGGCCTCCAGCGGTGCGATGCCGGCATCCTCCACGCCGGGCATGAGCAGTGCACGACAACGCTGGTACTCCTGCACCAGCTGCGCCTCCGACACGCGCCCCAGGAAGGTCACCTCCGGCCCGGCCAGGCGCTGCAGGCGTGCGCGTTGCGGCCCCTCGCCGATGACGCGCAACCGGCGGCCGGAGCCGCGGACCGCGTCGAGCGCCCGTTCCACTTTCTTGTAGGGCACCAGGGCGGCCACCAGCAGATAGTGATCCCCGGCGGGGCCGGCCCCCGGCTGGAACCGGTCGGTGTCCACCGGCGGAGGAACCACCCGCGAGGATCGGCCATAGCAGCGCTCGATGCGCCCGGCCACATGGCGCGAGTTGGCAAGGAACCCGGTCACTCCGTCGGCGGACGACGCATCCCAGCGGCGCAGCCTGTGTGCCGCGCTGCGGGCTATGGGCCGTGGGATGCGGCTGCCGCTGCCGGGACCGAAGTAATCGTCGAAGCGATCCCAGGCATAGCGCATGGGGGTGTGGCAGTAGCAGAGATGCACCGCACCGGGATCCACCTGCACGCCCTTGGCCACGCAGTGGCTGGAGGAGATCACCAGCGAGTAGCCCGAAAGATCGAGGGATCGGATGGCGCGGGGAAACAGCGGCAGGTAGTAGCGGTAGCCGCGCTCCAGGAACGGGAAGCGCTGCAGGAACGACGTCGTGCGGGGCAGTGCCTCCAGTGCCGGTGAGACCGAGCCCGGCAGGTGGAACAGCGTGAACAGGTCGGCGCCGGGGAAGGTCCCGGCCAGGACCTCCAGCACCCTCTCGCCGCCCCGCATGCCGGTGAGCCAGTCGTGCACCAGGGCCACCCGCCGTGGCGCCTCGGGGGCAGCGTGTGCCAGCGCGGGCCTCATCTCAACTGGCCCCGCGCCCGGAGAGCACCGCCGGAATGGTGCGCAGCAGGATCTTCAGGTCCCCCCAGAGCGACCACGTATCGATGTAGCGCAGGTCCAGTCGCATCCACTCCTCGAAGTCCACCTGGTTACGTCCGCTCACCTGCCACAGGCAGGTGATGCCGGGCTTCATGCTCAGACGGCGCCGTTGCCAGCGGCGGTAGTGCGACACCTCCTCCGGCAGCGGCGGCCGCGGTCCCACCAGCGCCATGTGGCCGCGCAGCACGTTGAGCAGTTGTGGCAACTCGTCCAGGCTGGTGCGGCGCAGAAACCATCCGGTGGTGGTCACCCGGGGATCCGCGCGCATCTTGAACACCGGCCCGTCCATCTCGTTGAGGGCATGAAGATCGGTACGTCGGCCCTCCGCGTCCACCACCATGGAGCGGAACTTCAGCATGCGGAAACGCCTGCCATGCAGCCCGATCCGTTCCTGCACGAACAGCACAGGACCACGCGACTCCAGCTTGATGAGCAGGGCGATGATCAGTCCGGGGACGGCGCACACGGCCAGCAGCATCGATCCCGCCAGCAGATCCACCAGGCGCTTCAGCGCCAGCGCAAGCGTCCCGGGCTGGGTGGTGAAGGTCAGGAGCATGCGTCCCTGGAATTCCTCCATATGGGCGCGCGCGATGACGTGAGGGAACCCACCCACCGCCAGCCGCGCGGTGATCCCCAGGTCCTCGCACAGCAGGAAGACGTCTTCCATCTCCTCCGGCGTCCCGGAGGAACGGGCGATGAGCACCTCGTCCACCACCTGGTTCTGCAGGATCGCCTCGAGCTGGGCGAGTCCTCCCAGGGTGGGCAGTGGGTGCGGCGCATCGCCGGCCGCGTCCTCGTCCCCGTCTTGCACCAGCCCGATGAGATGCAGTCCCCAGGACGGATGGCGCTGGATGAGCCGGGCGAACCGCAGCGCCTCCCGGTTGGTCCCGAGGATCACCACGCGCCGCAGTGCCATCCCGTGGCGCCGGAGGTGCTGCAGCACGCCGCGCAGCGCCAGCCGTTCGGCGCACAGGAACAGGAAGTTCAGCAGGGCGAACAGAACCACGAAGGTGCGGCTGATGTCCTGCAGCTTCAGCAGGTAGGCAGTGCCGACGATGAAGGCCATGCCCACCAGGTTGGCGCGGGCCAGATCCACGGGCAGGCGCCGGAACGTGGACAACCGATGGGAAGAATAGAGCCGGAACGCCAGGAACAACACCGCCCAGCCCGGCAGGATCACCGCCAGGATCCACACGTAGCGCTGCAGCGGGAACAGAGGAGCGGAGAACCACCGCGGCAACCACCCCGGCAGGAGGCCTCCGCGCACGCCGTAGGCGGCCAGGAACGCCAGCAAGACGGCCAGCAGGTCCAGGAGTACGGTCCCTGCGGACAGCAGATGATTGCGCGTCTTGATCATCGAACGGATCGCCCCGGGTCCGGCCGGAGATGCTTCCACTGGAACTTCACCCACGACCGAAAGTGCTGGTATTTTCTTCGGTTCAGCACCCCCCGTCCAGATTCCCGGCGGTGCTCGTGTGTCATCGTCGCTCCGGGATGATAGACGACTTTCCACCCCTCGCGCTGCAGGCGCAGGCACAGGTCCACGTCCTCGAAGTAGAGGAAGTAGCGCTCGTCCATGATCTGCGGGCCCAGCGCGTCCCGCCGCAGCATCATGGCCGCCCCCAGGACCCAGTCCACCTCCCGGATCCCGGCATGATCCCAGTCCATCATCAGATGGCGCCGTAGCAGGGAATGGCCCGGGAACAGGTGGCGCAGCGGAGCGCGGCGCATCAGGTAGGTGGCCCAGGTGTAGTGCCGCCGGCAGGAATACTGCAACGAGCCGTCCGGGTTGAGCATCCGGGGGGCCACCAGGCCCACGCTGGGGTCACGGTCCAGGTGCGCCCGCAGCACCTCCAGGGCGCCGTCGCCCACCACCACGTCGGGGTTCAGGATTAGCAGGTAGCGCCCGGTGACCTGGCGGGCCGCCTGGTTCACGGCACGGGCATAGCCCAGGTTGCGGCGGTTCGCCAGCAGCTTCACCCCGGGAAAGTGCCGGCGCACCAGGTCGGCGCTGCCGTCGCCGGAGGCGTTGTCCACCACCAGGATCTCCAGCGGTGTCTCGGCGCCGGCCTCCTGCAGGCTGGACAGGCAACCCGGCAGCCACGCCGAGGAGTTATAGGCCACCACGGCCACACTGATCTCCGGCTCGTTGCGGCTCACCGGACGATCTCCGCCGGCGCAGGGCGCGAGGCACTCAGCGCATGGCGCAGCGCGCCGGTCATGAGCGCGAAGCGGTGTTCCCAGCTCTCGCCGGCCACCGACCGCTGCCGGCGCTCCACCGCGGCCGCCTGGCGGGGCTGCGACAGCCGCAGCTGCAGCGCCTGCAGAAATGGCTCGTCCGCCGGCGCCATGTCCACCTCGGCCAGGTGGCGGATCTCCTCCATGGGTGTGGAGACCACCGGCAGGCCGGCGGCAAGATACTCGTACACCTTCACCGGGTGGGTGGAGCGTACCAGCGGCGTATCGCGGAACGGGACCCTGGCCACGTCCAGGGCGCCCAGATAGCCGGGCAACTCCGCATACGGATGGTGCCGCTGTCGCCAGCTTCCCCATTCCACGTTGGAGAAGCAAACGAGCGAACTTGCTGTCAACTCGGGCATGGCATCCGTCTCGCCGGAGAGGTGACGAACTCCCGTCGTTTGGCAGAGCTCTCGAAGGACCCTGGAATTGTAGCACCCGTGGCTGATTCTTCCCGAGTCGGTCGGTCAGGGGGCGCAGAATGATACTCACGGCGGCTGCGAGCGTGGCGTGGTGGCGCTATCGTCCGCTTGTTGCTGTGCACGCGCTTTCCCCGTCATCTTCACCGGAGGCACAGGTCTCAATTTGACCGGTTGGCAAGTTGGTACGGGAGCTTCCGGCATATCCCAAATACTTGAACACATTACGGTTAGTTGCCCGAGTGCGGGGGTGGCACGCCCCATGCTTGAATCCAGTTCAGCATTACCG
>CBDVAL010000027.1:0-21689 GCA_965371955.1 uncultured bacterium
GATACCAGATCCAGGCCTCGGGGTTGATAGGCTCGCCCACCGTGCCCAGCAGGCGCAGGGATTTCAAGTCATGACGCTCCGGCCACTCCGAGCCCCACTTCATGAACGCACGAACCGCAGTGGGCGCGGTGTAGAAGATGTTCACTCGGTAGCGCTCCACCATCTCCCAGAAACGGCCCCGGTCGGGCCAGTCCGGAGCGCCCTCGTACATCACCTGGGTGGCGCCGGCGGCCAGCGGCCCATAGACGATGTAGGAGTGTCCGGTGATCCAGCCGATGTCCGCAGTGCACCAGTAGACATCCTCGTCCTTCAGGTCGAACACCCAGCGGGTGGTGGCATAGACTCCGGTGAGGTAACCGCCGGTGGTATGCACGATCCCCTTGGGCTTGCCCGTGGTTCCGGAGGTGTAGAGGATGAACAGCATGTCCTCCGAGTCCATCTCCTCGGCCGCAACCTCGGCATCGGCATCCTGCATGAGATCGTGCCACCAGTGGTCCCGCCCCTCCTGCATCTCCACCGGCTGGTCGACGCGCCGCACCACCACCGTGGCCCGGATGCTGGGGCAATCGGCCACGGCAACATCGGCCGCCTGCTTGAGCGGCACCACCCCGCCACGGCGGTAGCCTCCATCCGCGGTGATCAAGACCTTCGCCTGTGCGTCCTGAATGCGGTCCGCCAGGGCGGATGCGGAGAACCCACCGAAGACCACCGAATGCACCGCACCGATGCGCGCGCAGGCGAGCATGGCCACCACCAGTTCGGGGATCATCGGCAGGTACAAAGCCACCACATCGCCGCGCTGCACTCCGAGCCGGCGCAGCACCGACGCACAGCGATTGACCTCGGCATGGAGTTCCAGGTAGGTCAGGACGCGTCGGTCCCCCGGTTCACCCTCCCACAGGATCGCCGCCTTGTTGCGTCGCCATGATTGCACGTGGCGGTCCAGGCAATTGACCGATGCATTGAGCTTGCCGCCGGCGAACCAGCGCCAGTGCGGCGCCTCGCCCTCCAGCACCCGCTCCCAGGGAGTGGACCACTGCAGCTGGCGGGCGAATCCCTCCCAGAAACCCTGCGGATCTGCCCGTGCGTCCTCATAGATCCCCTCATCGGCCGCCTGGGCGCCGGCTCGAAACTCCGCGGACGGCTCGAACCGGCGCTGCTCATCGAGCAGCGCCTCGATGGCCGGGTCCTTCCTGCGTTCGGAATCCGACATATTTGCCCCCGTTGAAGGACCGCAAGAGCCCCATTGTCGCCCACGCAGTGCTGGAGCGTCAAACCGCGCCGCAGTGGGCGCCGGCGCGCTCGGCCGCCTGCATCCCCCTGAAAAGTCCCCACTTGACCGTCTACAGACGGCAGCTTACATTGGAGAAGGTGCTTTCCGGCACCCTGGTACGCTGGCCTGCCCGGGCCGGCCTCCCCATTCGCTGCGCGGGCCTGCGCGCCCGTCTCGCCTCGGCAGGATGAATCCGTCATGGGCCTTTCCGGCAACCTCAAGACCATGAGCCTGCCGGACCTGTTGCAATGGCTCCACGGCTCGCTCAAGACGGGAACGCTGGCGGTGCGCCAAGGCTCCCACATCAAGAAGATCCAGTTCCGCAAGGGCGAGATCTGGTCGTCTTCGTCCAACGACCCCACCGAGTACCTGGGCCAGTTCCTGCTCAGCTATCGCATCATTTCCGAGGAGGACCTGCAGCAGGGCATGGAGACCCAGGCCAAGACGGGCGTCATGCTGGGAAAGATTCTCCTCGAACAGGGCAAGCTCAGCGATGAGGACCTCGAGCGCTACCTGTCGCTCAAAGCGGAGGAGACCATCTTCAGCATCTTCCTGTGGGAGGACGCGCGCTTCGAGTTCGAGGAAGGCCTGGAGAATGTTGACCGGTTCGTGCCATTGCACCTATCCATCAGCGATGTCCTGCTCAAGGGTCTGAGCCGCTACGATGAATTGCAGCACATCAAGAAGGTCTTCGGCACGTTCGCCACCGTCGTGGGGCGCACGGCCACCGAGCCGGGTCCCGAGTTCCTGTCCAACCCGAGACGCACCGCCATATGGGAGCGCATCGACGGGCAGCGCAGCATCTCGGACATCGCCCTGGAGTTGCACACCAGCGAGTTCCTGGCCTGCGAGATCGTCCACCTGCTACTTCAGATGAAACACGTGGAGATCGTCCGCCGGGTCTCGTTCGACGAGCTTGACGAAGACCTGACGGTCAAGATCGATGACCCGGTGGCGGAGGCCAGGCGCCAGATGCTGGACGGCAACCCCGAGCAGGCCCTGGAGGTGGTGGACTCGGCCTCCCGGGAGGCGCAGGCCGCCGAACTGGCCGACCTGCAACAGGAGGCCCAGAAGGCGTTTCTGGAACACGCCTACCAGGAGGACCTGCCGCCGGACAAGGTCCCCTACTTGCTCCGCCCGGTGGAGTCCCTCACCCAGGAGAACCTGAGCCCCCAGGAGGGCTTCCTGCTCACCCGCATCAACGGGACCTGGGATATCCGGGCGGTGGTGACGGTGGCGCCGTTCTCCGAGCTGGAGGTGATCCGCAGCCTGCTCAGCCTGCGGGATCGCGAGATCATCGGCCTACGCTAGAGGTCCGGCCTGGAGAATCCGCCGCCGCTGGAGTATCATTCCATGTGGGGCGGCACTTCCCCGGCCCACCGGTGGCTTCATGGGATCCTTCGGAAAGCGCGTTCCCGGCTTCATGCTGGCGCTGGCCCTGCTGGCCGTGCCCGCCGGCGACGCATTCGCCCTCAACGTGGCGGAGTTGATGGAGTTCCTGGAGGCCGAGGTGCCCGACGACCTCATCCTGCGGCTGCTGGAATCCTCCGGCCCCCCGGAGGATCTCGCCCCTGGGGATGTTGTGGCGCTGTGGGAGGCCGGCGCCTCCGACCGATTGATCGAGGCACTGCTCCCCCCGGCGGAGAAGCCACAGCAACCCGCGTCGGCGACCCGGTTGGAGACCGATACGATTCGCGCCTACTACCGCGACGAGCCGGATGGAGGCAAGGTGTTCGTCCTCACCAACCTGGACGATGAGGGCCGGCGCCTCGACGGCTCGCCCACGTCCGGATCCCGGCCTAACCTGGTGACCAGCCGTCCCTGGGAGCCTTTGCCGGAGCCCTCCGAGGCAGCGGCGCCCCCGGCCGAGATGAATCCCGCGCCGCAAGCGCCGTCACCGCCACAGGAAGTGTACTACCCGTCGCACGGCCCGAGCACCTTCGTGCAGACCAGCCCCTACCTGGGCTTCTTCTACCGCCAGCCCTTTTCCCACCTGTACCCGCCTGGCTCCTACACCCACTTCAAGCTCTATCACCAGGGCGGAAACAAGCCCGGCCTCGGGCACTATCAGATGCCCCTCGGCCAGGTGTTCTACAACCCGCCGTTCCCCACGGCGGGCTCGCATCGTGGGAATCAGCGTATTCGCTGGCGCTAGAAGCAGCCCTCTAGGCCCGGAACCCCAGACAACCACCGGTGTCTTTCCTCCAGGCGGCCGGCGTGGTAGCCTGCTGGGCGGCGGGCAAGAAATCCGACGGAGACATCGGTAGAATGGACCGGTTCTTGTGCCGGGTTCGGCCGGAACTCGCCATCAGCAGAGTAATTTTCGATCCACTTTCGTGCCCGCGCAGGGCATGCGGCATGCAGGGCAGGGAGAGAAGCATGAAGCGATTCGGGTTGTTCGGTCTGGTCTTGGTCGTCTCGATCGTCGGGGCATGCAACGACAACGGCGGTGGCTCCGGCTTCGCGCTCCCCCGCGGCCAGGTCGGCGAGGTGAGAATCACCATCGGAAGTCCATCGACTTGTGTCGGCGGATCCAATGACGGAGGGGACTGCTCTCCCTTCTCGGACTGCCAGGACGCGTTCTGCAGTCAAATCTGCATTCTTGCTCCCCCTGGCCCGAACGATTTCGGCACGCCCTGCACCTCCGACGCCGAATGCATCAACATCTGCGCGTTTGCATGCGACCGCGGCATCGAGAAGGAAGAACTTTGCAGCCAGGATACGAACTGCCCCGACGGGACGTGTACCACCGCAATGATCCACGACGTTGACTACATCTTCAACCCCATCAGTGATGAGTTTGCCACCGTGCTCTCCACGGATACCGACGGCGATGGTGACGGCTTCACGCCAGCGGTCGCCCTGGAGGCCGCAGCGCTCGGAACCCAGGGAGAAATCTGCGTCGACTTTCTGGATGACGTGGAGGACTGCATCAACATCACCTGGGGACCGCAGCAGATACAGGTCTTCCAGGCCTGCGGGGATCCCATCGGCGGCATGATCGATGAGGCCGGAGATTGCGCCACGCCCGCGACCTTCTCGTTCCCGGAGTAACCTCGGCCCGTTCCGCTTCCAGCGTAACCCTGCCTCAGTGGACGTGCCCCACTTCCTCATACGTGGGTGACTCCACCTGCAGCGTGGTGTGCTCGAGTTGGTAGCGCTGCAGCAACATCTGCTTGACCCGGTTGAGCAACTGGTCCCCCCCGGACTCGTCGGTAGTGGCCACTACGTGCCCGGAAAGGGCGGGCATCCCGGACGTGATGCTCCAGATGTGCAGGTCGTGCACCTGGTGCACGCCGGGCACCTCGGCCATGGACCGTGCTACCTGCTCCGGATCCAGGCCACCCGGTGTCGCCTCCAGAAGCACGTCCACGGCCTCGCGGATCAATCTCCAGGCGTTCACCAGGATGACCACCGCGATGAACATGGACAGTACAGGGTCCACGCCGTACCAACCGGTGAAGGCCATGGTGACGCCGCCGGCGATGACACCCAGCGACGACAGCGTATCGCCGATAAGGTGCGCCAGCGCCGAGCGGACGTTCAGGCTATGGCGGGCGCCGCCGCGCAGCACCGCAACCGCCACCAGGTTCCCCGACAATCCCAGCACCGCCACCCAGATCATCGCCGTGGTGCGTACCTCCGGCGGCGACTGCAGCCGGCTCCAGCCCGCCGTGAACACCACCAGCGCCAGCACCACCAGCAGTAGACCGTTGGCCAGGGCGCAGAGGATCTCCATGCGGTAGTACCCGAAACTCTTGCTGGAGGGGGCCGGACGCTCGCTGAACCACAGCGCGAACCAAGAGATGGCCAGTGCTCCCAGGTCGGAAAACATGTGCCCTGCGTCGGCCAGTAGCGCCAGCGACCCGGACCACCAGCCACCCAGCAACTCCGCCAGCAGGACGCCTGCCGTGATGATCACCGCCAGGCGCAAACGCCTGCGACCATCGGCGCGCTGCAGCGCGTGGGACGATACGCTCACGAGGAAGCCTCCACTACTGCTGAACCTGCATGAAGCGAGCCTGTCCTGAGCCGTCGATGCGCAAGTAGGCGCGATCTTCCCGCCAGCCCGGCAGGACGAACAGGCGCCCCTCGGGGAACTCCAGCAGCCGCTCCTGATGAAAGTGACCCAACACGATGGTGTCGGCGCCCTGGGAGAACACCTGCCGGGCGTAGCGCTCCGCTTGCTGGTGCGGAAACTCCAGCCGGAACGCCCGGTTCGTGGTGCGGAAGCGGCGTTCCAGAGCAAGGGAGAGCCTGCCGGCCAGACCCCCCGGCAGAGCGTTGAACAGACGGCGCACCAGGGCCGAGCGCGAGCACCGTCTCCAGGTCAGGTACTGGCGGTCCTCCAGGTTCACCAGGTCACCGTGGGCGATATGGATCTTGCGCCCACCGTGCTGCACCAGCAGCGACTCCTGCGCCACCTGATGAAACGGCCCATCGCGGTAGCGATCGGCCACGAAGTAGTCGCGATTGCCCTGCACGTAGAGCACTCGCACACCACGGTCACTCAACCGTGCCAGCCCATCCACCACCGCCCGATGGAACGGCAGTTCCAGGGCCTCGCGGGCAATCCACAGGTCGAAGATATCGCCGGCCAGGATCAACACCTCGGCGCTGGGCCCTTCCTGGTCCAGGAAGCGCAGGAAATCCTCGGTTGCCGGGTCCTCGCCGCACAGGTGCGAGTCCGCGACCACGATCAGATCGCTCAACGTCGCCCGAAGATCAGGGGCACCAGCTGGTGCTGCACGGCCAAGGTGCGCAGATCGTTACCGCGCTCGAAGTAGGTGATCATCAGCGCCAGGAACACGCCCTCCTGTCTACGCACCTCCGCAGGATCGGCCGAGAATCCCCCCGCGGCCATCTCATCGCCGGCCGTCGCGGTCTTGAGGAAACCGGCAGCGTCCAGGATTCCGCGCACCAGGAAATCTGCACCCAGGGACGCCAGCGCACGCCCCTCGAACGAAGCGGGGAGATCCCCGTGAGCCTGTATCCGCCGCATCAGATGAATGCCATAGTTCGCCTGGGTCTTGGCGTCGTCGGGCCCGCGGATGCCTAGCCATGCCTTGAGAGCCCCCTCGCGGTCACCGCGTGCGGAGAGATCACGCCCCAGCCGCAGGAGCGCTGCTCCCGGCTCCGGCCTTCGCGGGTCCGATGCCGACGCCTTGGTGTAGGCATCGATGGCATCCGCCCAGCGCCGGTCCCGCATGGCCGCCTGCGCCACGTCGTCCAGAGCCAGGTGCAGATACACCTGGTTGGCGTTTCGCGCCCGCAACAGCTTCTCGGCCGCCTTGTAGTACGACTCCACGCGCAGCGTCTCGAGCTCGTCGCGCCGTTCGGATTCACCAGGCGGTTCCAACTCCAGGGCGAAGCTGTAGACGCGGCCCAGACGGAACAGCGCGTCGCCGTCCAGGTCCTCGCCCAGAGTACCTGCTGCGTCGGCCTGGATGGCTTTCAGCACCACCCGGGCCGCCTTGACCCGATCTTCCAATTCCTGAAAGTAGACGGCGGCAAGGTAGTAGTACGAGTCCACCCCCGCACCGCCCGACTGCACTTCGGCCTCGAAATAGGGCACCGCGCGCTCGAGGAGCCGGCGCTGGGCCGGCTCATCGCCCAGCGAGGCATGGCAGTAGGCCATCTGATAGAACAGAAGACCGGAGCGTACTCCAGCGGCCTCCGCATCCTGGAAGGCCTGCAGCGCCGACGCATAGTCACCGCTCTGATACGCCACACGACCCTTGGTAAGGGCCGCTTCCGCCGCCTCGGGACGCTCATCGGACACGCCCTCCGCCGCCGGCGCAGCAGCAACCGGGCTCAGCCCGAGCAGGACCACCACCCCGACCCATGCGAGCGGCGCAGCCGCGGCAAAGGCACCCCTGTCCTTGTCATCCATGCGCGTGTTCAGACTCCGCTTCGATGTGAATGCTCGGAAAGATCGGATGCTACCACCGGGCCAGATACCACCGCAACTCACGAACCGCCCGCCATCTGCTCCACCGTCCGCCGGCGGAACTCGCTGTAGCCGTCGGCCAGGATGGCCCGCCGGGCCCGGCTCATGAGATCCAGGTAGAAGTGCAGGTTGTGGAGCGTGTGCAGTCTGGCCGCCAGGATCTCGCCGGCCTGATACAGATGGCGCAGGTACGAACGGGAGAACGTGCAACAGGTATAACAGGTGCAATCGGGATCCAGAGGTGCGGGATCGCGCGCGTATTGAGCCCGCTTGATGGAGACGCGGCCGCGCGAGGTGAACAGCATGCCGTTGCGGGCGTTGCGTGTGGGCAGGACGCAATCGAACATGTCGAGGCCCATTTCCATGAGGCGTAACAGATCCTCCGGCGTGCCCATGCCCATGAGGTACCGCGGCCGGTCGTCCGGCAGCAGGTCGGCGGAGAACGACGCCACCTCCAGCACCTCTTGCGACGATTCCCCCACCTGCACGCCGCCGATGGCGTAACCGGGAAACTCCAGCGCCGAGAGCTCCTCGGCGCTGCGCTGACGCAGGTCGCGGTGCGCCCCCCCCTGGATGATGCCGAACACCGTCTGTCCGGGCGCGGCAGCCTGCCGACACCGTCGTGCCCAGCGCGTGGTGCGATCTACAGCCTGCTCGATCTCCGCACGCTCCGACGGTAACGCCGGGCAGACGTCCAGCGCCATGGAGATATCCGAGCCCAGCGCCGCCTGCACCTGCATGCTGAGCTCCGGCGTGAGCAGATGCCGGGACCCGTCCAGGTGGGATCGGAACTCCACGCCCTCTTCGTCGACGCGATTGAGATCAGACAGGGAGAAGATCTGGTAGCCACCGGAGTCGGTGAGGATCGCCCCGGGCCAGGCGGCAAAGCGATGTAACCCTCCCATCTCCTGCACCACCTGGTGTCCCGGGCGCAGCATCAGATGGTAGGTGTTACCCAGGATGATCCGGGCATCGAGATCCACGAGGTCCGCCGGCGTCATGGCCTTCACGGTCCCCTGGGTGCCCACGGGCATGAACACCGGCGTCGGCACCGTGCCGTGGGAAGTGGTCAACTCACCTGCACGGGCCCGGCTGTGAGCGTCCCGGTGCGACACGCGAAAGCTCTTCATGGCAGGATCAGCATGGCATCGCCATAGGAGTAGAAGCGATAGCCGCGCTTCGCCGCCTCACCATAGGCCGCCAGAATGCGTTCCCGTCCGGCAAATGAGGCCACCAGCACGAGCAGGGTGGAGCGCGGAAGGTGGAAGTTGGTCAACAGCGCGTCCACGGCCTGGAAGCGGTGTCCGGGACGGAGGAACAGGTCCACCGGCCCCTCGCCGGGGGCCGGGCCGTCCTCGGCCCAGCGTGCCTCCAACGTGCGCACTACCGTGGTTCCCACCGCCACGATCCGGCCGCCGCGCCGGCGCGCTTGGACCAGGGTGTCCGCCGTCCGCCGGGACAGTCGGCACCACTCGGCGTGCATGCGGTGGTCCTCGATGCGATCCGAACGCATGGGCTGAAAGGTCCCGGGCCCCACATGCAGCGTGATGGCGGCCACGCCGATGCCGGCCTCCTCCAGCCGCTGCAGGAGCGTGGACGAGAGATGCAGGCCGGCAGTGGGAGCGGCGCTGGACCCCATCTGCCGCGCGAACACGGTCTGGTAGCGCTGCCGGTCCGAGGCGTCGCGCGGATCCTGGCGCTCCCTGCGGATGTAGGGCGGGAGCGGCACGCGCCCGCAGCGCTCCAGTGCCTCCTCCAGCCCCTCGCCCGCTGGAGGCGTCATCTCGAGGATCAGCGGCGGCTCATCGTGCTCGCCCGCGAATCCCACCACGGTGGCGGCGATGCCTCCCTCCAGGTCGAGCCGCGTTCCCGCGCGCGGCTGGCGTGAGGCGCGCACCAGTGCCGACCAGTGATGCGCCACCTGGGTGGTGTCGAGGGGCTGCAACAGCAACACCTCCACCTCGCCGCCGCTCTCCTTGCGGCCCAGGAGTCGCGCGTGGCGTACCCGCGTGTCGTTCACCACCAGCACATCGCCGCGCCGCAGGAGATCCGGCAGATCTTTCACCACGCTGTGGCCGTGGCCCGCTTCACCGGCAAGCACCAGCAGCCGTGCCTGGTCGCGCTCCTTGCAGGGTTCCTGTGCGATGCAGGCCGGGTCCAGGGGGTAGTCGAAGTCCGCCACCTTCATCATTGATTCTCCGGCACCGCCCGATCGCTGCACCCCAGGAACAGGCATCGTCAGAGCAGACCCTTGCGTGCCAGGAGTCCCTGATAGAGATCCTGATACGACTCGACCATCTGAGCGATATCGAATTCAGCGCGCAGTCGTCGTAGCCCCGCCCGGCTGCGCCGCCGCGCTTCGTCCGGCCCTTCCAGAGTACTCAGGATGGCCTGGCGCAGAGCAGTGACGTCGGCAGGTGGAACCAAGAGGCCGGTGACCCGATCCTCCACCACCTCCGGAATCCCACCGACATCGGTGACCACCACCGGAACCTCGCTGGCCATCGCCTCCAGCAGCGTGATAGGAAGCCCTTCGGTCAGCGACGGCAGGACGAAGACGTCCACATGCCGCAGCAAAGCCGGGACGTCACTGCGAATGCCGGCGAACAGCACGTGATCCTCCAACCCGCGCTCCTGCACGAGCCGCTCCAGGAAGCCACGCAGCGGTCCATCGCCCACCAGCAGGAACTGCACGTCATCACGCTGCCTCACGATCTGCGCGGCGGCCTCCACAAGATAGCGGTGTCCCTTGATCTCCACCAGACGTCCGATGTGCACCACGGTCCGACGTCCCGGATGGAGCGGCAGGTCCGGCGGTAACGGAAGCTCCGTGGCCTTCTCGATGCGCGAGAAGTCGAACCCGTTGCGGATGGTGCGCACCTTGTCCCGAGAGGCAGCGGTGTTGCGCAGGAAGTTCTGCGTGGCATCCTCCGAGATGCAGGTGACCATGCTGGTGGACGAGACCAGGAAGCGCTCCAGCAGGTGAACTCTCCTGCGTTTCACCTCCACGTTGTGATCGGTGTGCACGAGGACCGGGACGCGAGTCAGGATCCCCGCCAACCGGCTCCATACATTGCCCGCAAAACCATGGGTGTGGAGGACCGCCACGCCCTGCCGCCGGAAGAGTCCGGCCAGCCGGATCATGCTGGAGAGGCCGCTGGCGGTGGAGTGCGGCCGCTTGTCCAGCACAAAAGTCTCCACCCCCATCGCCTCGAGCTCCGCTTGCCGGGGCGCGACGGCGGCGATGCTGCACACCATGGGCTGGAAGCGATCCCGGTCCAGATGTTTGACCAGATCCACCACCACCTGCTGGGCGCCGCCGTGCTCCAGGCTGTAGATGCACTGCATGATCACGTGTCTCATCGAGATCTCTCCCCCGGCTTACAGGGTCTCCAGCGGAGCCCCGGCGGCCGGCGGCGGAAACGTGGCGTCCAGATCGGCTAGGTCCTGCGGCTCGAGCCGTAGCGCAGCCGCTGCTGCGTTCTCCTTGACGTGATCCGCATTGGAGGCCTTGGGGATGGTCACCACCCCCGGCCCCCGAAGGGTCCAGGCCAGCGCTACCTGGTACGCGCTGGCGTCCCGGCGGGTGGCCACCTGCTGCAGGGCTCCCTCGGTGGGCAACCTTGCCTGTTCCAGCGGCGAGTAAGCCATCACCGCCACGCCGCGCTGCAGGCACCAGGGCAAGATACGATCCTCGGCTGCACGGCGCTGCAGGTTATAGAGAATCTGGTTGGCGCAGCTTCCTGTGCCGCCCCCCAGCCTCTCGCATTCGTCCAGATCGTCCGCGTCGAAGTTGCTGACGCCGTAGTGCAGCACCTTGCCGGCCTCCTGCAGGCGAACGAAGGCCTCCAGGGTCTCGTGCAACGGATGGATGCCACGCCAGTGCAGCAGATAGAGATCGATGCGGTCGGTCCCCAGGCGCCGCAGGCTCGCCTCCGCGGCTTCCAGGGTGCCCTGCCGCGAAGCGTTCTGCGGCAGCACCTTGCTCACCACGAACGCCTGCTCCCGGCGGCCGTGCAGCGCCATGGCCAACACCTCCTCCGCTCCACCGTCACCGTACATCTCGGCGGTGTCCACCAGGTTCATCCCCAGATCGAGACCCAGTTGCAGCGACGACACCTCGTCCCGGCGACGGCGCGCATCCTCCCCCATGCCCCAGGTCCCCTGCCCCAGGAGCGGCAGTTCGGCGCCGCTTCGTGTGCGCATCGTGTTCATCATGAACCTGCCGACGGAGCCGGTTCGGCCAGCAGTTCCTCGATGATCGCCTCCATGCCCGCTACCAGCTTCTCGTGATGCTCGCCGGTGCCGGGCCCCTCGAAGCCGGTGTGGATGTTGCGCACTCTGCCGTCGCGACCCACAAAGACAGTGGTGGGATACGCCGGCACTGCGGTGAGATCGGGCAACGTGGCGCTGGCGGCCGTCTTGTCGCTGATCCCCGCCAGCAGCAGCGGGAACTCCAGACCATGGCGCTTGGCGTAGAGACGCATCATTCTGCGGTCGCACCCCACATCGCCGGTGAACTCGTAGGCCAGCCCGACGACCTGCAGGCTCTGCTCCTGGTATTCGCGCTGCCAGCGCGCCAGGATCGGCGCCTCGTCGTTGCAGTTCGGGCACCAGGTGCCGAACAAGCTCACCACCACCTCACCTGCGAAGCGAGGGTCGGACAGCGACACGGGCGTGCCGTCGAGGTCCGGGAACGTGAACTGCAGACGCCCCTCGTCATTCGTGAGCCCCACCATCTCCCATGGATCCGGGAGCCCGTCCTCCCAGGTGGCGTGGATGGCCGAGTCGTAACCCTCCATGCGCAACACCACCTGCGAGCCGTCACGCTCCACCGAGCTGAACGGCACCACCTCCGGTCCGTTGCGAATCACCGCCCCCTGCGCGTTGATCTCCAGCAGGAACGGCAGCTCCCCCCCCGGCGTGGTGAGGACTGCGCGCCAGGTGCCCTCCGGGGATGGGCCGGGACCGGAGCCGCAGCCCCATGCGGCAAGGAGGATCGAGAACATCGCAGCAACCGGCAGACGCCGGGCCGGGCCTCTACGCCGCATAGGGAATGGGGTCCGCGGCCCCGGCCGCCGCGAATCCGCGCAGGCGCAGGCGACACGACTCGCACTGCCCACATGCCAGCCGCTCACCCGTGTAGCACGACCAGGTGTGCTGCAGCGGGGCTCCGAGCTCGAGTCCCATCCGCACCACGCCCTCCTTGTCCAGTTCCATCAGGGGAGCCTCCACGTGGATCCCGGATCCGGGCCGCGTGCCGCGCTCCACCACATGGTTGAAAGCCTCGAGGTAGTCCGCGCGGCAATCCGGGTAGCCGCTGGAGTCCTGCTCCATGCATCCGAGAATGACACGACGCGCCGCCACGACCTCCGCCCATGACACCGCGGCCGCCAGCAGATGGGTGTTGCGAAACGGGACGTAGGTTCCGGGAATGCGCGTGGGATCGGGCTCGCCCTGCTCCACCGGCAGGGCGGCATCGGTGAGGCTGGAGCCGCCCACCTGGCGCAGCGCCGGCACCTCCACCTGCATGCGGTGCTCCGGCGGCACGCCCATTGCCTGCGCGATGGCATCGAACGCCTGTCGTTCCCGACCTGCGGTGCGCTGTCCGTAGTCGGCATGCAGCAGCCAGACCTCATCATGCTGTGCGGCCCAGCTCGCCGCGACACAGGAATCCAGGCCACCGCTGAGCAACACCACGGATCGGGTCATGGCTCACACCCCCCGTCGATCCGGGCCCCAGAGCACCTTGTGCAGCTGCACCTGAAGGCGGGCGGCAACCCCATCCTCCAGCATCCATCCGGCCAGCTCCGCCGGATCCAGCTCGCCGTGCACCGGCGAGAAAAACACCGGACAGCGCTCGGTGAGCTCGTGCCGGCGCAGCACGTCACAGGCCCAGCGATAGTCTTCGTGGTGGGCAAGGACGAACTTCAGCATGTCGCGAGAATCGAGATGCCGGAGATTCTCCCACCGGTTCCGATCTGCCTCTCCGCTGCCCGGACACTTGACGTCCATGATGATGCGCGCCCGACGGTCCAGAACGCTCACGTCCAGATGTCCCCCGGTCTCCACCAACACCTGGAAACCATCGTCGAGCAGAGCCTGCACCAGGACGGGGGCTTGCGGCTGCAGCAGCGGCTCGCCTCCGGTGATCTCCACCAGCGGACAGCCGACCTCCCGTACCCGGGCCACGATCTCGCCCACGGCCATGGGAGATCCCTCGTGGAACGCATACTCCGTGTCACACCAGCGGCAGCGGAGGTCGCACCCGGTCAGGCGGACGAAGGCACAGGGAAGACCCGCGTGACTGGCCTCGCCCTGGATGCTGTGGAAGATCTCGTTGACGGTGAGAGACGGCTGGCTCACGCGGCCCCCTTCCGACGCCGTGCCGGGACGCGCTTGCGCCCCACCAAGTCGCGCAGCGTCGCCAGGTTGCGCCGATCCTCGGAGCCGTCGTCCGACTTAGGGGTCTCCAGCAGCAGGGACCGCCCCTGGAGGCGCACGTCATTGACCAGGAACAGGAACGGCGCCAGCCCCATGGCGCCGTCGCCCAGCGCCCGATGCCGATCCAGATGGCTGCCGCGCTCGCCCCGGGAATCATTGACATGGAATGCCGCGAGCTGCTGCAGGCCAATCTCGCGCTGGAACTCGTCCCAGGTGGCGTCCCAGCCGGCCCGGCTGGCCAGATCGTAGCCGGCGGCGAACACGTGACAGGTATCAAAGCACACGCCCAAGCGCTCCGGCTCGCGCAGCGCTCGCAGGATGTCGCCGAGCTCCGCGAAACGGGACCCCACCGTACTGCCCTGACCGGCGGTCGTCTCCAGCAGGATGCGCACCTTCAGGCCCTGGGTGCGTCGAAGAATCCGGTTGACCGCCGTGGCGATACGGCGGATCCCCGTGTCCATCCCGGAGCCCACGTGAGCACCGGGATGGGCCACCAGACCGGGAACTCCCAGGGTCTCGCAGCGCTCCAGCTCCTCCACCATGGCGGCGATGGAACGCTGCCACAGCTCCGGATCCGGCGACGCCAGGTTGATGAGATAGGAGTTGTGGGCCAGGACGAACTCGATGTTGTGCCGGCGCAGTTTGCTGCGGAAGCGCTGCACCTCGGCAGGCGGCAACGGACGGGCACGCCACTGGCTGGAGGACTTGTTGAAGATCTGCAGCGCGCGGCAGCCCAGCTCGGCGGCGCGATCCACCGCCCGGTCGATGCCACCGGCGATGGACATGTGCGCGCCCACCGGCAGCGCGGACGCGTGCCCTGGTCCCCTAGTGCTTGCCGCAGCCGAGCCTGCGTCGTTGCCGGTCATGCGCCTCCGTTCCCCTGACTGACTCTGGTTGGCCTCCCGGATCGTATCAGAAGCACGGCACCATGGCCTGCCCGCGGCCGTGGTTTGACTTCGAGGCCCGCCAGCGGGAAGATCGTCACCTGGCCCCGAGATCCGGATTGGAGAGACTGATGTCGCTGAACCCGCAGGTTGCACGCAGATTCATTCCCGGTTGGCCGGCGATCCTGCTGGTCTTGATGGTAACCGGCGCCGGTGGCTCCGCCCTGGCACAGGAAAGGTTCAACGTCCTGGAGGCCCTCAGCATCGACGCTTCCGGGACCCTGGAACTGTTCGGAAAAAACGACCCGCAAGGCCCGGAACAGCCCATCCCCTACCGGCAGGTGCTGGCGGAGGCTCTTGCGAACACCGGCGCCCCCCAGTTCTCCCTCGATTCCGACTTCAGCGGCTTCACGCGCCAGATGCTGGCAGGCAAGCGCATGGAGGACCTGTTCTACTCCGGCCCGGGACAGCTCAGCCCGTTCGGAGTGGCGGCGCTGCAGGTTCTCAAGGTGCCGATGCCCGAGGGGGAGAACGCGGATTTCACCGCCGAGGTGCTACACCAGGCCGGTTTCAGCCTGGCCGCCGAACTGCACAGGACTCTGGCGCCCGGGGAGAACGTGCCCTCCTCGGCAACGCGTGCTCAATGGGTGCGCCTTCTGGGACTCTCCGAGAGTCTGCGTCGCTTCCTGGACCGGATGAAGGCCGACCCTGCCAGAACGGAGGACGCCTCCGATCGCTTCTACAGCGAGTTCGTGCAGGAACTGGCCTACAGCATGGCACCCCAGTCGCCGGATTTGCTGGCGCTCTATCGCGACGCGCGGGCGGCCGGCTCGAAGCCGGACCATGCCCTGGGAGTGGCGCTGAGGGGGTTCCTGCAGGCCTATAACGCGCTCACCGTCACCTCCGTGTCCATCCTGCTGGAGCGCCACGACCAGGCGGCCGTGGTGCTGGACGCCGACACGCTGCAGGGGGCCCTGGGCGTGACGCCCATCTCGCGGCCGCGCTTCGTCAACCTGGAACCGGGGTCGCAACTGGCGCGCATCCTGCTCGAGGGAGACGTTGCGCTCAAGTCGCTGCCCCTCGACCAATCCCTCACCGAGGTGGAGGGTTACAGGACATTCCCCGAGTGGGCGCTGCACAGCATCGGTCCCGACGCGTTGGGGCGGGTGCAGACCAACCGCCTGTGGATCTCGCTGGAGGGGGCGCAGGTGGAGATCCGCGAATCCCCCGACGGCAAGATCGCATCGTTCGGCAGGGTACAGATGAAGGTGGAGTCACGCACCAAGGGCGCCGGCGAGTCGTGGAACGCCGAACGCCGGGATGAGCGCACCCAGGCGTACGCCGATCTGCTCACCCGCCATTTCGACGCGCTGGCCGAGCGCGTGCCGGCGCTGCATCAGCTGCGCGAGGCGGCCAAGATGGTGGCACTGGCGAAGTGGATCCGGCGCAAGGGACTCGAGCCGACCCTGGACCACGAGACCGTGGCCTGGCAGGCGCCGGAACAGGTGAAGGGATTCCTGGCCATGATCCCGTCGCACTACGACAATCGGCTCTACTGGGGTGTCCTTCCCTCAGGCGGTGTGGACTTCAACTTCGACATCGTGGTCACCACCGACCCAACCCTGACGCTGGAGAGCCTGCGCCGGCGGGCCGCCGCCGGACGACCGCTCAGCGCACTGCAGCGCGATGCGCTGCGACGGCACATCCAGCGCTTCCAGGACGAGATGGAGCGAACCGCAGCACTGGAGCGAGCGCTGGCGCAGCCCGGGGGGGCCGACACGGATTCACTGCCCAGCTATCTGGAGGAGACCGTTCGCCGCCGGCAAGAGGCGTTGCGTCAGTCCACTGCGGGGCTGGCTGCCAGCGTGGATGCCCTGCGGCAGGTGGAACACGAGGTGACCGAATTGCCGGTGGAGGTGAGAGACCCCTTCCTGGCGGCCATGGCGGCGGCAGGAGCGCAGCCTCCCATGGGGCAGTTCGCCGCTCTGGAACCCTCCTCCACCCTGGATGCATTGCAGCAGGGGGGGGACCTGAGCGCTACCGCCGCGCCGCTGCCCGGTCTACTGGCGGCCGTGGAGGCCTGGGTGGTTGCCGCGGTAACGCTGAGCCGTGACGGTGCCGCCGAACTGGCGGCCGTGTCGCCCGGAGTGCCGTCACTGGAAACCTTCGTGATGGAGGCACTGGGGACGCTGGTGGCGTTCGCCCTCTATCGTGAACACTCCCTGGCCGCCGAGTTCCTGTCTCCCGCCGAGGGGGGTCCCACCGGGCCGTTGGAGGGGTTGCGCCGGCTTCGCGAGCACCAGGCGGCCGGTCTGGACCAGCTCAACCGCCGGGCCGACTCGCTGAATTCGTAGCGCCGTCGCGCCCCGAATCCGCCGACAGACGCGCGATCATGGCCGGGACACCGGCCAGCAGTCCGGGGTCTCCAGGCAGTCCCTCCAGGTCCACCGGCAACACATGAGCGATCATGTAGCCCGCCACCGCCTCCAGGAATCCCGCCACCTCCGCGGGCCGCGTCGGTGGGGCGTTCAACAGCCCGCGTAACGCGGCGTGGTAGCGCTGAGCATCGGACCACAGGCACGCCATGTGCGCCAGGTCCGACTTGCGCACGTTCCCCAGGGCCGACAGATGCTCGGTCAAGGCAGCGCGCAACTCCCCCTCGGAAGCCAACTCACGCGGCCCGCCGCTGCGGAACCAGATCTCCACCAGGGCATCCGCATCCTTCCCGTTGGCCTTCATCCCGGCCTCCAGCAAGGGACCCAGATGCCGGAGAAGCTGGTGCAGTTGCACGGTGGTCTGGCGCAGCGTTTCCATGGCCTGACTGACGCGATCCCTGGCGCGCGAGCGCAACAGGGTGCGCACGCCATCCAGGTAGGTCCGGGTGACCCGTGCGGCGGCCATGATGCCGTCGGAGATCTGATCGAGCTCGTCGCCCTCGATTCCCACGGCCACCAGCCGCGAGCGCAACTGTTCACCGCCGTGCTGCAGTCGATCCGCGCGAATCGGACGGACCAGGGGGGTACCTGCGGTCGGGTTGGCAGTCATGGACAAGACCTCCGGGGCTCACGCCCGTACCACCTCAGTATACGGGATCCGGGCTCCCGGCGGGGGCGCGCGGGGCGGGCTGGCCCAGGGGATCCGGGATGGGGAAGGACAGAGGCCCCTGGAACCCTTGCGGGCTCGCCAGGGGCCTCCAGAATGACAGCTATTCCATCACGCGGATCAGCACCCGGCGGTTCTGACTCCGGCCCTCCTTGATGGTGTTATCCGCGATGGGCGTCGACTCGCCGTAGGAGATGACCGACATGGCGAACAGCGGGATACCGCGCTCGTTCAGATAGCGGCGGACCGACTCTGCACGGAGCCCACCCAGCTCCAGGTTCCACATCCCCGAGCCGGTGGAATCCGTATGGCCCTGGATCTCCAGATACACTCGCTGATTCATGGCCAGGACCTTCTTGGCCAGCGCGTCCAGCTCGGCGACCCCTTCGTCCGGCAGGTCGGCCTTGCTGACGGCAAACTTGGTGATATCGTTGTTGAGCGACTCCTCCAGGATCAGCTTGCCCTTGGCGAGCCGCATGGCCTCCTCGGCGGATGCGAACGCCTCGTTGCCGCGCTCCATGGCGCTCTCGCCCGTGCTCTGCGCCTCACCCGCCTTGCGCTCTGCCGCCTCGGCTTTGCCGTCTACATCCTTGATCCGGGCCTGGTTCGCCTCCACCGCACTCTCCACGCTCTGGATCTTGTCCGACTGGTTCGCCAACTCCTGCTGAACGAACTTCTTCGTTGCGCAACCGGACAGGACCAGGGTGGTCATCACGGCCAGCGCAAGCGCGCTACTCCATTTCCGCGTCATGAAAGCTCTCCTCTGGATCACAATTTTCGAGAAAGACCGGCAGATGGTAGACCAGCTTCCGGCCGATTGCAATAGCCGGACCGGCAGGGCAAATAGCCCGATGGTCGGGGGTTTTGCGGGGCCTTCGCGGATACGGGCGAAGCCTGCGGCGGACGGGTTCACTCCCCGGAGGACTCCTCGGCGGACTGGGCGTAGAGCCCCCGCCGCGACGTCACCACACAGCCCTGGCAGGACGCCTGCAGCTCCAGGGCGTGCGTCCGGCCGGCCAGCGACGGATAGTAGCCCAGCACGTAAGTGTGCTTGAGCTCGTCCACCACCGACCGACTGGCCTTGTTGACACCGTATGCGTCGTCGGCGAGGAACACCTGCCCACCGGTCTCGCTGGAAAAACGACGTAGTGCCTCCGCGCCCACCAGCGCACGCCGACGCTCCACCTCGTCCAGAAAGCCCACCGAGTAGACGGGCACCTCCGTGCGTCGGGCGATGGCCACTGCCTCTCCCGGAGTCAGCCGGGAGATGTTGTCCACCCCATCGGAGAACAGGATGATCGCCCGGCGGGAATTGCCGTGGCGCGGAACCATCCCCGGCGCCCGAGCCACCGCATCCAGCAGGGCCGTCTGGCCATAGGCTTCGCGGGATAGCAGGGCATCTCTGAGGATCGTCTTGTCGCTGGTGAACCCCGCCAGCACCTCCACCTCACCATCGGCAAACCCCAGCAGCGCAGCCTCGTCATGGGGACCCAGGCGGTCCAGGAAGTATCGGATGCCGCTGCGGGCCAGGGCCAGGTGGTTCTGGAACACCATGCTGCCGCTCAGGTCCAGCAGGAAGGCCACCCGGATGGGGGCGTCGGGCTCCTCGGAGAACAGCACCAGCTCCTGGGGAACACCGTCCTCGAGAAGCTGAAAGTCCTTCTTCTTCAGTCCCTTTACAAAGTCTCCGTCGGCATCCCGGACGGTGACCTGCACCAGGGCCAGTGCCACGGTGACACGATAGGGCTCGGCGGGCTTCTCCTGGACAGGCTCGCTCTGTGCCAGCGCAGGGGCCAGACAGAGGCTCGCCGCCAACAGGACGACGGGGGCCGTGAGCGACGGGCGCCGCGGCAAGGGGGGCGGACAATGCATGCGCGGAATCCTCCAGGGCCCGCCGGATTGGGCGAACCGCGTCCCATTGTAGCAAAATAGGCTTTCCGGCATCGTCCAGGAGGAGGGCCCGCGCGTAACAACCCATGAAAGGCCCTACGCAGTGCACCGCCGGACAGTCAGCGGCAAGGAGATCGACCTGATGAACAGCTTCGCCAGCGTGCATAGGATCGTGGTCGCCGGCCTGGCCGTGGCCCTGCTGATGGCGCCCGGCTCGCTCCGGGCACAGTCCCCGGCGCCGCGCGCCCAGGCCTGGTACGACTTCGGCGGGGACGGCTCCTACCTGGGCGTCTACCTGGAGGATCTCTCCAGCGCGGTGCGCGCCGCGCTGGGGCTGGAGGGGGAGGCAGGCGTCCTGCTGCAGCGGGTGACGGAGGACGGCCCGGCGGACAGGGCGGGCCTCGAGGCCGGCGATGTGCTGCTGCAACTGGGAGGCAATAAGGTCCACTCCAGCAGCCGCCTGTCCCGGGTGCTGGATCGCTTCGACCCCGAGGAGCAGGTGACGGCCGTGGTGTGGCGCAAGGGCGAGGAGAAGAAGTTCCAGGTGACGCTGGGCAGGCGCAAGGGATACGCCGTCTCCCTGGGACCGGCGAACCTGGCCGTGGCCCCGAACGTGGAGGTGGCGCCGCCGAGCTTCTCCTACAGCACGCTCTTCGGGGGTGGCAGCCAGAGGATGGGCCTGCGCACCGAGGAACTCACCGGGCAACTGGCCGATTATTTTCAGGTACAACGCGGGGTGCTGGTCACCTGGGTGACCCGGGACAGCCGCGCCCGCAAGGCCGGCCTCAAGGCCGGTGATGTGATCATCGGCGTGGAGGACCAACCCATCCAAGGCAAGGCCGATCTCGAGCAGACCCTGAGCGAATACAGCCGCTCCAGCGAGCTGGTGCTGCAGGTGATGCGCCGCGGGGAGAAGAAGACGCTCACCGTGCCGAGGTGAGCCCGGGGGAACGGCTCACCGGCTCTTGCGCAGGCCGGGTTTCAGGGCGCGCACGTGGGCGGTCAGTTGGCCGGCCAGCTCCTCCTGGCCCATCCCCAGATCCCGGTAGAGCACCTCCGGTCCGGCCTGTCCCTGCCTCTGGTGCTCCAGGAAGTGCACGAACCCCTCTCGATGGGCGCCGCCGTCGCCGTGCAGAAAATAGTGTACGAGCATCCAGCTGGCGGCGTAGTGTTGTTGCACCGATTCGCCGTAGAACGTCGCCGGGTCCATGGCCAGGAAGTCCCCCAGGGGCCAGACCTCATCCTTCTTCCACCCCTTGCGCCACTGCTGCACGCGTTCCCAGCCGGACCCCGCCTGGGAGCGCTTCGCACCCGGGAACAGCGCCACGGACTTGCCGCCGATGACGCCCGGCTGGAACGTGCCGTCGGGCCCCTGGAACGTGAAGCCGAAATACGAGGCCAGCCCCTCGCTGAGCCACGGAGACACCACGCCGCCCACCTCGGCGAACAACTGCTGCGCCGTGAGCTGATGGGCGGCCTCATGGACCAGCACATCGGCCAACCCGCCGGGGACCGAGTCGGTGTGCACCACCACCACATCAAAGAAGGCTCGGTAGTGGCCGACGGTGCGAAACTCGTCGAAGCGCTCCTTGCCGGTGAGCAGACGGTTGTACTTGAAGTACGAGTAGAACAGGTAGACCCGGGAAGTCTCCTCGTACGGCGTCAGCGCCAGCTGCTCCGCCCAGAAGCTCTCGAAGTGGGCGCGGAACGCCTCCAGGAGCTGTACCGAGGCTGCCGGGCTCAGGCGTGGATCGTCCGTCTGCACCTTGTAGTGCCTGCCGGCCTTGCCGCTGTAGTTGCGATCGTGGATGATCGCGTCGGCCTCCTGGATCAGCGCCACCCGCTGCTTCTCGGCCTCCACGGCGCGGTCCGCTTGCGCTGCTTCCTTGTGTGCCGCCTGGCGTTCGTAGTAGCGCCGGTCGCGCTCCTGGATCTCCCGGGTCTGCTCATCGCTCTGCGTCTGGCCGAGGGCCGGCGCGATGAGGGCCAGCGCCGCCAGCATGCAACCTGCTGTGATCCGGCACACCGGGACACCTCCTGTGGAGCCCCTCCGGCTCCCCTGTTGCGGCACCACCGCTTCGCCCGTATGATACAGCTTCGTCGTCAGCGCTGCGGCCAGCCGGGCCCGCGCCGGCGGACACACGGC
>CBDVAL010000028.1:0-21476 GCA_965371955.1 uncultured bacterium
CACCGCCGGGCCGAGGCCGTCGCCGCCCACCACGCCACTGGGGTATGGATTCAACTCACTCTCTCCTTTAACGTGATCAAGAAAAACGACTCCACGGACGCAGCCGCCGCCGTAGCCGGCCCTCGTCCATGCGCAGCTTGGAGGTCTTCGAGCCGTTGAGCAAGAGCACCGGAAGCTCATGGCCGTAGCGGTTGGCCAGCTCCGGGCTGGAGTCCACATCGACGATCTCAAACTGTACATCGTAGTCCGGGATCACCCGATCCAGAACCTCCTTGGCCTCGTGGCAGAGGTGGCAATTCTTTCGGGTGAGAAACATCAGGCGCGGTGGCTCGCCGGAGGCCGACGGCCCGGCAGACGATCGGGGGGCGACCGGGGACACACGACGTGTCACGCCCGCCAGATAGGGAAACGCGATGCAGGCCAGGGCGGCCCCCACCGTGTCACTGACCACATCCCGCAAGGATGAAATGCGCGTCCGGACGAACCTCTGATGCACCTCGTCGGAGATGGCCCAGACCACCGAAAGGCTCAGCGTCAACAGCAACACCCGCACCGTGGCCCGGGGCCTCATGCCTCCGTTCAGCGCGCGCGCCAGGAGCAGCGCCAGGAAGAAATACTCCACAGCGTGCGCCACGTAGTCGGGGCCGGTGAATAGAAGTTGCTTCGCCGAACGGGCCGACACGAAGTAGATGAGGCCCAGAGCACCCACCACCGGGAGCCACAGGGACAGGCGGCGGCCCGCGGAGGAGCTCATCCCAGGGGGAACGGATACATCAAGTAGGCTACCAGCATGGACAGGACAATCATGGAAAGGGTCAGGACCAGGCCCACCTTGAACGCCTCGCGTAGGCTGTCCCGGCTCAGCACGCCGAAGAACGCCCCCACCAGGACCGAGAACAATACCATGATCGCAAGATGGCTCATAACGCGGGATCCGGTCCTGATGCGCCCTCCTTGCGGCCCTTCGCCACGTCAAAAACGTCCAGGATCAGCAAGATGTTCATCAGGCAGGCGGTCATGAGAAACGTCGTACCGTATTCGTTGAACGGTGACCGGATCTTCTCCCGCAGCTTATCTATCAGATCGCTACGGCTGCGGTCCGAGGGCAGGCGCCACACCAGGCGGTCATAGGTCATCCGCCTCCCGACGAGATCCAGTGGACCCAGTCCCACGTTGGCGAAGGTTGCCAGATAGGTGAGCGGATGCCCGCGATCGTAGACATAGGTGCGCCCGTCCATCCATAGGCCGAGGGTCAACGTGACCAGGACGATGACGAAGAAAAAGACCGCCCGGCGGCGGCGCCCCAGGTAGAAGTGGCCTGCGCCCGGCAACAACCAGGCCAGGACGCACGGGATCAACAGGCTGGAGAGTGACTCGCGCGGCTCCTCTTCCTGCTGCAGAGGTTCCTCCGGGTCCCTGGCAAGTAGAATCTCCACCGGCTATTCCCGCACCACCCAGACCTTGAGCTCGGCCGTGACTTCCGGATGCACCTTGATGGGCACCGTGTAGACACCCAGGGCCTTGATGGGCTCGTCCAGCAGTATCCGCCGCCGATCGATGTCGATGCCCTCCTTCTCCAGGACCTGGCCGATCTCGTGGGTGGTAACCGCGCCGTAAAGCGTGTCCTGCTCGCCCACCTTCTTGACGATCGTACAGGAGACCTGCGCCAGCCGGCGGGCCAACTCCTCGCCTCCCTGTTTCTCGCGGTCATAGCGCACCTTGATGGACCGCTGCTCTTGCTCGATGAGCTTCATGTTGCCCGGCGTCACACGCACGGCAAGCTGCTTGGGCAGCAGGAAGTTGCGGGCATAACCCGGGGCGACATTCACCACCTCGCCGCGGCGGCCCAGTTTTTCCATGTCTTCGCGCAGAAGGACTTGCATGGGGTCCTCTTCTAGTCGGTGGTGAAAGGAAGCAGCGCGATGTTCCTGGCCCGCTTGATGGCGCGCTTGAGATCACGCTGGTGACTCGCACAGGTTCCCGATGTCCTGCGGGGGAGGATCTTTCCCCGTTCCGGGATGAACGACTGCAACGTCCGGACATCCTTGAAATCGATGTACTTCACCTTCTCATCGCAAAATTTGCAGAATTTCCGGCGACGGAACAGATAACGCCGCTTGCCTCCACGGCGTGCCCCGGCGCCGGCTCCTCCTCGGCCTCCACGTCCCGCTCCTGGTGCCATGATTTGATCTCCTGATCTTGCCGGCGGATCCACGATCCGTCGGGTTCACGGTATGGGAAGCCCCTTACTCGTCGCCGCTCTTGGGCTCGGTTCCCGAATCAGCGCTCGACCCGGGTGTCGCTGCGTCGGGGGAGGTCTTCTCGCCCGGTGCCACCGTGTCTGACTCCGCCGGCGCGGCAACTGTCGGCGTCTCTTCAACCGACGCCTCGCCCTCAGCCGTGACCGCCGCGGCTGCGGCGGCCTCATCGGCCTTCGCCTGTGCGGCAGCCGACTCCTCCTCGGCCAGCTTCTGGCGCTCCGCCCGCTCGGCCTCTCGCGCAGCGCGTGCTGCAGTGCGCTCCTCGGCCTTCTTGTCCGCAGCCGCCAACGTCTCCAGGGCGATGCGGTCCAGGCGCACCGACAGGTACTTCAGGACTTCCTCGTTGTTGCGCAGCCGGCGCTCCAACTCCGCCACCACGTCCGGGGCAACGTTAAACTGCATGTAGAAGTACAGGCCTTCTTGATGCTTCTTGACGAGGTAGGCCAGCTTGCGCTTGCCCCAGGCGACGGACTTCATCAGTGTCCCTTCGCCCGCTTCGACCAGCTCCTCGAAGGACTTGCCCAGAGCCTCGGCGTCGGCCTCGGCCATCTCTGGCCGGGTGATGTACAGCGTCTCGTACGTGGGCATCGTTGGATCGTCTCCTTCTGGCTATGAAGCCCCAAGCCTCTCCAGGGATGGAGGGCCGGAGCAAGGAGCCCTGAGGGCAGCCCGCAGGGATTTACATTGTGTCAGGATTCTAGCACAGAGGTCTCACAGAAAGGGTTTCCCCAGCAGTGGCGCAATGACCAGCGACACCACCGACATGAGCTTGATGAGGATGTTCATGGAGGGGCCGGAGGTGTCCTTGAACGGGTCGCCCACGGTGTCCCCCACCACGGCTGCCTTGTGGGCGTCCGTGCCCTTGCTCTCCCCGGGGATATCGCCCTTCTCGATGGCCTTCTTGGCGTTATCCCATGCACCGCCGGAATTGGCCATCATCAGGGCCAGCAGCACGCCGGTGACCGTGGCGCCGGCCAGCATGCCGCCCAGGGCGCTGGGACCCAGCACGAAGCCCACCGCCACCGGGGCCAGCACGGCGGTCATGCCGGGCAGCAGCATCTCCTTGAGGGCGGCGGTGGTGGAGATCTCCACGCAGCGCGCCGAATCCGGCTTGACCCCGGCCTTGCCCTCCAGCAGGCCCGGGATCTCGCGGAACTGCCGCCGGATCTCCTCCACCATCTGGGTGGCAGCGCGGCCCACCGAGGTCATGGTCAGGGCGCCTATGAAGAACGGCAGGATGCCGCCGAGGAACAGGCCGATGAACACCCGCGGTTGATTGATGCTCATCTCCAGAGGCTCCAGGCCCTTGGCCTGCAGCGACAGGTCAGTGGCCTGGGTGAAGGCCGAGAACAGCGCCAGGGTGGTGAGGGCCGCGGAGCCGATGGCGAAACCCTTGCCCATGGCCGCCGTGGTGTTGCCCAGGGAGTCGAGCCGGTCGGTGATGGCGCGCACATCCGGCCCCAGCCCGGCCATCTCCGAGATGCCGCCGGCGTTGTCCGCCACCGGGCCGTAGGCGTCCACGCTCATGGTGATGCCCACCGTGGCCAGCATCCCCACCGCGGCGATGCCGATCCCGTAGAGCCCGGCCGACTGGTTGGAGATCCAGATGGCCACGGCGATCACCAGCACCGGCAGTGCACAGGACTCCAGGCCTATGGCCAGGCCGCTGATGATATTGGTGGCGGCGCCGGTCTTGCTGGCCGCGGCAATGCGGCGGACGGGTCCGCCCGACGTGTAGTACTCGGTGATGAGCCCGATAAGAATACCGGCCAAGGTGCCGAACAACACCGCAATGAAGATGCCGTTGTGGATGGGTAGCCAGGCGATGAGGCCGTAGGCCGCGGCCAGGAACAAGCCACCGGCGATGAACGTCGAGTAGCGCAGTGCGCCCGCCGGATCGATGCCCTTCAGCAGGCGCAACGAGAGGATCCCCACCAGCGAAGCCACGAAGCCCACCGCCGCCAGCAGCAGCGGCAGCGACATGAGGCCGCTCTTCAGAGTTGCCACGTTGACGGCGCCGCCGGCCGAAAGACGCGCCAGGGAATCGCCGAACAGGGTGGCGCCGATGGCGATGGTGGCCACCATGGAGCCCACGTACGACTCGAAGATGTCCGCCCCCATCCCTGCCACGTCTCCCACGTTGTCACCCACGTTGTCCGCGATGACGCCCGGGTTTCTCGGGTCGTCCTCCGGGATGCCGGCCTCCAGCTTACCCACCAGGTCGGCGCCCACGTCGGCGGCCTTGGTGAAGATGCCGCCGCCCACGCGCGCGAACAGCGCGATGGAGGAGGCGCCCATGGCAAAGCCGTTGATCACCTTCGCATCGTCGGGGTTCCCCAGCCACAGGAAGAACAGGCCCAGGCCCAGCAGACCCAGGCTGGCCACCGAGACCCCCATCACCGCGCCGCCGTTGAAGGCCACCAGCAGCGCCTTGCCCTGGCCGTGCTCGCTGGCTGCTGCCGCGGTGCGCACGTTGGCCCGGGTCGCCCCCTGCATGCCGATGAAGCCCGCCAGCGCCGAGCAGAACGCACCGCTGGTGAAAGCCACCGCGCTGCGCGCGCCCAGGAAGTAACCCAGCAGCCCGGCCACCACCGCCACGAAGATCACCAGGATGCGATACTCGCGCTTGAGAAACGCCATGGAGCCTTCCTGGATGGCCTGGGCGATCTCCCCCATGCGGGCGCTGCCCGCGCTTTGACGCGTCAGGTTGAAGAAGATCCAGCCCGCCACCAGCATGCCCGCAAGACCAACGATGGGTACCGCCTTGATCAGGATCTCCGTGTCCAAGAGACTAGTCCTCCTCTCCGCGCGCCACCGGCGACGAAGAAAAGGCCCCTGCAGCATCCAGGGGCCGCACCTTCGGTCAGGCTATCCAGCCGAGTTGTATTCATTCATGGCGGCACCCACCCCGTCGCGAACCGCCGCCACCAGGCAATCCGCCGCCCGCTCCAGGACGGCCGGAAGAGCTTGCTGTTCCTCGCCCGAGAAATCTTCCAGCACCCACTCGCTGAGCTCCGCGTCCTGCGGGGCCGGGCCCACGCCCAGCCGCAGTCGCGCGAACCCCTCGTCGCCCAGAGCCGCCAGCACCGAGCGCATCCCATTATGCGTACCCGCCCCGCCCCGGGTGCGCAGCCGGAGCTTTCCGAACGGCAGGTCCAGATCGTCCAGCACCACCAGCAATTCCGGAGCCTCGACCTCGTGCCGGCGGCGAAGGTGGTGCACGCCGGCACCGCTGCGGTTCATATAGGTCAGCGGCTTGGCCAGCAGGATCTCGGCAGCCAGCCCCGCGGGGCGCCACAGGCCCAGCTCCACCGGGCCCTCTCGCCGGAACGAGACCCGCTCGCGCTCGGCCAGGTGATCCAGGGCCAGGAAGCCCAGATTGTGGCGACTGCGAACGTACTGACCTCCGGGATTGCCCAGAGCCATCAACGCCCGCACGGAATGGGACACGGGAGACGCTATTCCTTCTTCTTCTCGTCCTTCTTCTCTTCCTTCGTCTCTTCCTTCGTCTCGTCCTCTCCCTCGACCGGCGCTTCCTCGCCCTCGACCGGCGCTTCCTCGCCCTCGACGACCGCTTCCTCTTCCTCCTCGATCCGGCCGCTGATCACCACCAGCGCCTGGGACGCATCGGTGAGAAGCTCGATGTTCTCTCCCAGCGTCAGGTCTCCGGCACGGAAGACGTCGCTCATGTGCATCTCGGTGACGTCAATCTCCAGGCGCCCGGGGATGTCGACGGGCAGGCAAGAGAGATGCACCGTGCGCACGACGAAGTCCATGAAGCCGTCCTCGTTCTTCACGCCCTCGGACAGACCCGTCGTGAACAGCGGCACCTCCACGTCAACCTTCTTCTCCATGTCCACGCGCAGGAAGTCCACGTGCACCAGGGCGCCGTTCACGGGGTCGCTTTGCAGTTCGCGGATCATCACGTGACGCCGCTTGTTCTCCTGACCGTCCAGACGCAACTGAAACACGGTGTTGGACCCGCTATCCGACGTGAGAATACCGGCGATGACCTTGGGGTTCACTGAGACGGGCACCGGCGGCCGCTTCATTCCATACACTACCGCCGGGACCTGGCCGTCACGACGGAGACGGCGGGAGACATTCTTCCCACCCTCCGGCCGACTGGCCACGTCCACCATCAGATCCTTCGACATCTCCTGTTCCTCCATCCGCGGGCCTGGAGGCCCGGCGCGGTTTCCTGACTCCCTCCCCCGGCTGCGTCGACTACGCGACGGCCGGGTTACACAAAGAGCGAGCTGACCGATGAATTGGTGTGGATTCTCTTGATAGCCTCCCCCAGAAGCCCGGCCACGGAGAGAATCTCCGGCTTGAGCCTTTCCCTCTTCTCCTCGTCCAGGGGGATGGTGTTGGTGAGGAGGATGTTCTCCAGCTGGCTGTCCGTGAGCCTATCAATGGCGGGGCCGGAAAGGATACCGTGCGTCATGCAGGCGAAGATCCGCCCCACGCCGGCCTGGTGCAACGCGTCCACCGTTTCCTTGACCGTGCCCCCTGTGTCGATGATATCGTCGACGATCACCACGTTTCGGCCCTCTACGTCACCGATGATGTGCATGATCTTCGCCACGTTGTCGGCATCACGCCGCTTGTCCATGATGGCCAGTTCGGCCTGCAGGCGCTTGGCAAACGCGCGCGCGCGCTCCACGCCCCCGGCATCCGGCGAGACCACTGTGAGCTTCTCGAGCTTCAGGGACAGCATGTGGTCGACCATCACCGGCAGCGCGAACAGGTGATCCACCGGAATGTCGAAATAACCCTGGATGGCCGGCGCGTGCAGGTCCATGGCAAGGATGCGATCGGCCCCCGCGGCGGTGATGAGATCGGCCACCAGCTTGGCCGAGATGGGCACGCGCGGACGGTCCTTGCGATCCTGGCGGGCGTAGCCGTAGTAGGGAATCACCGCGGTCACTCGTGCCGCCGAGGCACGCTTGAACGCGTCCAGCATCACCAGCAACTCCACGAGGTTCTGGTTCACCGGCGGGCAGGTGGACTGGATGATGAAGACATCCTTGCCACGGACATTCTCCTGGATCTGGCAATAGCTCTCGCCGTCGGGGAACTGGGTCACCCGGATCTTGCCGAGCTCCAGCCCCAGGGACTCGCAGATCTGTGCCGCCAGGCCGACGTTGGATCGGCCGGTGAAGATCTTGATTTCCTCGGACCGCCGGATACTATCCATGACTCGCCTTTCATCCCTCCCGAGGCAAACCGAACACCGCCTCGGGTATCACCGCTTCAGAAGATGGCTGGGGCGGGAGGATTCGAACCTCCGATGCTGGAACCAAAATCCAGTGTCTTGCCACTTGACGACGCCCCAGCACCGGCCTCCGGACCGCCATCCATCAAGGACCCAGGATGTCCCGGGTCGATTCCGTCAACGGTGGATCCTCCTCCAGTTCGGACGGGACCTCCGCAAGCTCCGTATCCTCCTGCGACATCTCCGTGTCGGTCATCTCGTAGTAACGGCCCAGAATTCGATCCTCGATCATCTTCCGGGTCTCATTGTTCAGAGGATGAGCAATGTCACGGAACGTGCCGTTGCGCCTCTTCTTGCTGGGCATGGAGATGAACATCCCGTGGTTGCCATCGATCACCTTGATGTCACTGACCACGAAGCAATCATCGAAAATGATGGAGGCGAACGCCTTGAGCTTGTCCTCGTCAACAGGAAACACACGAACCTGAGTGATCTCCATCTGCGTGGACTCCCTGTCCGCCGTTCCCTCCCACGGGACAGAATCAGCCCGGCGGCCGCGGGTGGGTCCGAGGGCGGAAGCGACAGATGAACGTGCGGGTCCGGGCACCTAGAGACTCCGCGGCCACCCTTGCCGCCGCCGCATCCGGAAAAAGACCGTAGACCGCAGAACCGCTTCCGGTGAGCGCTGCCGCCAACGCACCTTGCTGACGCAGCTTGGCGCACCATTCTGCGATGGCGGGAAGCAATCCCGTCGCTGCCGGTTGCAGGTCGTTCCTGACGAGTTTGTCGAGCCCCTTACCGCTCAGAGCGTATTGTGTAAAGCGCCTCATAATATTGTATTTGCGTACCACTGTCAACGGAAAATCGCCCTTGCGGTAGACCTCCGCAGTGGACAGTTCCTGCTCCGGGCAAACCAGGCAGACCGCCAGGTTTGGAAGGTCCGGAAGCGGGCATACGGCCTCTCCGCGGCCCATTCCCAGCGCCGTCCCGCCCACCAGGAAGTAGGGCACGTCCGAGCCCAGGCGCGCGGCCAGCCGGTCCAGATCCTCCGGCTCCAGCGCGCCGCCCCAGAGCCGGTGGAGCCCCAGCAGCGCGGACGCCGCATCGCTGGAGCCTCCGCCGAGCCCGGCCCCGGCGGGGATCTGCTTGTCCAGCACCATGCGGGCCCCGCGAGCGCCCCCCAGCTGCTGCGCCAGCAGGCGAGCCGCTTGCACCACCAGATTGCCGTCTCCCTCCGGCGCCGGCAAACCACGGACCTCCAGGGAGATCTCGGCCGCCGGTTCGAGGGACAACCGGTCCACCAGGTCGATCTCCTGGAACACGGTGAGCAGCTCGTGGAACCCGTCCTCCCGCTGCCCCAGGACCTGCAGACCGAGGTTCAGCTTGGCAGGGGCGTCCAGTATCACGGTGCGCCCCCGTCATCGAACAGTAGCCCCCCGGCGGCCTGTAGCTGTTCCAGCGGGACCTCCTCGAAGCGCAAGGGGACACGCACCTGGAACGCCTCCGCGGCGGGGGGCTTGCGCGAGACGCTCTTGAGGCGCAGCGTCAGTCCCCGGCCGGCATGCAGCAGTCGTATCCGACGCGCCTGCAGGCCCCATGGACCGACCCACGGATCCAGGTATTCCACCGTGTAGAGCGAGACGGTACCTGCTGCGTCCGTCACCTCGACCTGCGCCTGTCGCGCCCGTCCGGATTCCTCGAACTCGTAGATCAGCAGGACCGAGCCGCCTCCCGGGCGCGGCCTCGGGCCGGTCCCCGGATTCGAGGGAGATCCCGTCAGCAGGCCGAGGAACTCCTCCGGGTCCAGCGGCAAGCCCAGGAGCACCTCCATCTTCTCCGCCGTGGCCGGAGCCCGCGCAAACGTCCGCCGCGGGGGAAAGACCGCCTGGAGGGACCTGCCATCCGAGGCGATGATGGCCCGCGGACCACCCACCGGCGGCAGGAACTCCAGCCGGAACCGGCCCGGCCGCGCCACGGCGACGGCCAGCCGAAAACGGCGCACCCGGGGTCCGTCCTCCAGAGTGGCCTGGTAGACCAGATGACCGCGATCCACCTGCGCCGGTGAGACCGGCACCTGGGGCCGGCGCGGAGCACGTGCGTGGCAGGCGACCAGGAATGCGCCCACCAGGGCCAGCGCCACGCGCCGGTTCAACGCGAGGCGTCCTTGCCGTCCAGCGCTTTCTTGATCTTGGTCTCGAGTTCCTCGGTGTTGCGGGCACCTGCAGCCAGGGACCGCCGCCACAGCTGCACGGCCAATTCCGGCCGTGCGGTGGCTGCGTAGAGATCGGCCAGATGGTCCAGGATGACGGGTTCCTCACCGCCCAGTTCCACGGCCTTGACCAGCTCGGGCTCGGCAAGCTCGTAGCGCCCGCCCTGGTAGTACGCCCATCCCAGGGAATCCAGGTACGCCGGCTCGTTCTCGCGCACCTCCAACGCCCGCCGGATGAGCTCCACGCTCTCCTCCAGGTGCTCGCCCTGTTCCGCCCACAGGTATCCCAGGTAATTCAGGGCGCGATCGTTCTCGGGATGGATCTCGATGGCGCGGCGCAACAGGCTCACCTGTTCGTCACGTGACTCGGTAGCGCCCTCCAGGCGAGCCGCGAGCCCCAGATAGATCTCGGCAACCGCGCCTCTCAGGCCCGGGTTCCTCGGATTTGCCAGCAGCAGATCGTCCAGGGTCTGCCGGGCGCCCGCCGTGTCACCCTGGCGATACTCGACCTGCGCGCGCGCCAGGACGAAGCGCAGATCGTCGGGAAACTCCTTCAGGCCCTGGTCCACCCGCTTGCGGGCGGCTTCCATGCGGCCCAGTTCCAGCAGAGCCTCGCTCCAGTCGAGATAGATATCCTGTAGCACCGCCGTGGAATCCACATCGCCACGCTGACGAGCCACCTTCTCGCCCCGTTCATAGACCTCCAGGGCCTGCTCGGCATGCCCGGCGCGCCGCATCAACAGGCCGAGTCGAACGTAGAGCGGCAGGTTCCCCGGGGCGCGTTCCACCAGCGTCTCCACCGTATCGATGGCCCCTTTCAGGTTGCCGCGTCGCTGTTCCAGGTCCGCCAACGCCTCCAGAATCCGTACCGACTCCGGCGACATCTCCAGCGCTTGCTGTAGCTGCACCACACCCTGCTCCAGGTCTCCCTGAGCCGCGTACGCCTGGGCCAGCCATAGCCGCGCCCTGGGCGTGGGCTGCTCGCGGCCCAGATAGCTCTCCAGGATCTTCGCTGCATCGGCATGGCGACCGGCGAGCTGGTAGAGCTGGCCGATGGACAGCATCTCCTGCGCCACGTCCTCCTCCGGCCCGAGGGCAATCACGCGCTCGGTGTGCAGGATGGCTTTCTCCAGCGCCTCGCCGCGTTCGCCGCGCCGGTTCACCAGGACGGTGTAGATGGTGGCGAGAAAACCGTGTGCTTCCGCGTTCTCCGGGTCGAGGCGGGTGGCCTTCTCGCCCTCCTCCAGCGCACGCTCACGGTCGCGCAGTTGCCAGTAGAGGCGCGACAGTTCCAGATGCAACGCGGCCGAGGTGGGGTCGTGTGTGATGGCGCGCTTCAGGTGGTCGATGGCATCCAGGTAGTTGCGCCGGAAGCGCTCCTGCTGGGCCAGGGAGTAGAGGTAGTACGCCTTGGCGCTGGGTGCCAGCCCCTTCGACTCCGCGGCCAACGCCGTGCCCTGCATCCACAGGCAGGCCAGCACGCACAGACGGACCACCGCGGAACCGCTCCATGGCCGGCGGCACCCGGGTTCTCTGTCTCTCTGATCCGTCAAGGTCTGCCCTGGCTGAAAGTTTGCCAACTTCGCGATTTGTGACCGGGGTCGGGCCGCCACCACCTCTCACCCCAGCGAACACCTACCGGGTTCGCTGCCCCGCTGAACACACAAGATCCGACCGCGCTCCTCTCAGGCGGCCTTGAGGACGGGTTCGCTATCGCGCTCCAGTAGCTCCAGTGCCTTGAGCAGAACCGAGTCCTCGTCCCCGCTGTTCTCCGGGTCCACGTCCACTGCCTGATCCGGCTCGAGCCCGTCACGCTCCCAGCTCTCTCCATCGGGACCCACGCAGCGTGCCACGGAGAGATGGATCATGCCGCCATCCTCCAGCGGGATGAACTCCTGCAGGGAAGCCCTACCGAAGGTGCGGCTCCCCATGATCTCGGCTCCCAGCCGAGAGCGCAGCGCCTGGGCCAGCAACTCGCCCGGACCTGCCGTGCCACGGTCCACCAGGACCGCCACGCGCAGCTCGTCCTTCAGTGACTCGCCCTTCGCCTCGAGAATCTGCTCGGAGCCATCCCGGGAGCGGATCCGGCCCACCTCACCGTCCTCGAGAAACAGCGATGCCATTCGTCCCACCTCTTCGTACTGCCCCACGGACGTTCCCCGCAGGTCCAGCAGGAAGGTCCCCGTCACCGGACCGCGCAGATCGCGCAGCGCCGCGCGGGCGCGTGACGCGCTGCCGGGAGACAGGTGCGGGATGCGCAGCACCACAGAGTGTCCCACGCGCTCGGCATCCGGCTCTGGAACGCGGACGTGCGCGCGCTGCAGGACCAGCATCTCCTCCCCGTTGCCGGGGAAGCGCTGCACCGAGACCTGGGTTCCCACGCTACCGCGCAGTGCGAGCCGTGCCTCCGTGAGGGTCATCTGGCGCGTGGAGATCCCCTCGATGCGACGCACCCGCATGCCGCCGGTGACCCCGCCTTGGTCCGCCGGAGATCCGGGGACCACGGAGAGGACGAACAGGTACCCCCCACGACGGCTGAGCTCCATGCCCACATCACCATCATCGGGACCCGGCACCGCCATGAGCTGCACGTACTGCTCGCGCGTCAGGTACTCGCTCTCCGGATCCAGGCTGGCCAGCAATCCATCGTAGGCGCCTTCCATCAGGTCGGTGAGCTCGGTCTTTTCCACATAGTTGCGGTCCACAAGCAGCAGGACCTCGTTGAACAGCCTCAGGTAGGAGTAGGTGCTGTCCCGTGCCACCACCCATTCCAGGGCAATTCCGAGGGAGAGAATGGAGACCAGAGCCACGCTCAGGGGGAGGAACCACCGTCGCCCTCGCTTCGCCGGGGCGTTGTTGCCGTTGTTCATGCCGGACCCACGCCGGCCGCGCGCACGCGGCCTGGAAATCCCCCCCACGGACCCAACTCCCTTGCCCCGCCGGACATTTCACCCGGCGCGGCGAAGAAGCAACTTCCTTGCGTCCTAATCATACATCTTCACCGGACGGTTTTCCCGTCCTGTGTAGAATCCGGCACCCGGGCCGGGTCCGGCGGGGCTTCCCTCGCCCGGTTTCACCTGCTTCGCCGGGCCTCTAGCCCGGCGACGGCGACAGCCATTGGCGCGGATCGACCGCCTTGCCGCCCTCGCGGATCTCCAGGTAGAGGACCGGCCCCACCAGGGAGCCCGTGCTTCCCGAACGACCCAGCTCGCTGCCGGGGTTCACCTGGTTCCCGGCCGCCAGCGCGATCGTGCGCAGATGTGCGTACACCGACAGCAGACCGCCGCCGTGATCCACCATCACGGTGTTGCCGTAACCCCGGAACCAGTCGGCGAACACCACCCAGCCACCGAAGACGGGATGGACCGGGGTTCCCTCCTCCACCTCGATCTTGATCCCCGGATGCGGCACCCGGGTTCCAAAGCGGCCGTCGAGAACATCGCCGAAGGGGACCTTGACCGGACCGGAGACCGGCCACGGCAAGTGCCCGCGGAAGCGGTGGAGATCCACCATCCGCCCGTCGATGGGAACCGGCCTGCCTCCCGGCAGGGAGGTCACCAGGGCCTGCAGCCGATCCGCCGCCTCCTCGAGCTCCAGGAAGGCCGCCGTCCCGGCGGCATGTTCCTGTTCCACCCGCCGCAGCGCCCGGATGCGCGCGGCACGGTTGCGCTCCAGCGCTGCGCGGCGCTCCTCCCCTTCCTGGCGCAGCCGCTCCAGTTCCACCAGCCGCCGCTGCAGAGTTGCCTGGACTGCCTCCAGCTCGGACACATCCTCGAGAAAACTCTCCACCCGGACCGAGTCCGCCTGGGCCCAATCGGAGAGATAACGGTAGGCCCGGGCGAACGCCGCCGCATCCCTGGCTTCCAGTAGCACTCGATAGTGACGCAGGCGGCCCAGCTTGTAGGACTCCCTCAGACTGGCTGCCAGATAACGCCGGCCCTCTGCAAGCCGTCTCTCCAGCTCGCTGCCGCGCCGCCGGGACTCGCGGACGTCTCCTTCCGCGCGCTCGAGCTCCAGATCGACGCGGCGGATCTCCTCCTCGAGCAACAGCCGCTCCATGGACAGCCGCTCCAGCGAGCCGAGGATCCCCGACTCCTCCTCCTCGAAACGCGCCAACTCTCCGCGAAGCCGTTCCACCTCCTTGCCGATGGCCTCCAGCGTCGGGTTCCTCCCGGTCGCCGTCTGGCCATACGCGCCGGCAGTGCAGCCGACCAGCAGCACCGCGCCCAGCAGCACGGCCCGGCGCATCACTCCGCGGATCCGCTGGCGCGAACCAGGCGGCAACCGAGGATGGCGGCCACCTCGTCCGGTGGAACCGCCCCGGCGCGTACCAGCCGGGGCGCGCTGGACGAGAGGTCCACCAGTGTGGACGCCTCCCCACCGGCGGTGGGCCCGCCATCGAGGATCAGGTCCAGTCCGTGGGGAAAGTAGCGCACCACCTCCGGCGCGCTGCGCGCCGCCGGCTGCCCTACCCGGTTCGCGCTGGTGCCGGTGAGGAATCCGCCGAAGGCCTGCGCCAGCCTGCGCGGGACCGGGTGTGCCGGCACGCGGATGGCGGCCGTACCGCCTGGACAGGCGGCCAGGGTGCGCCCGGTCCCCAGCGGCAGGATCAATGTCAGGGGTCCGGGCCAGAATGCCGCCGCCAGGTCGGCGGCTCCGGCGATGCGGCTCCACGGGCACAATTGCTCCACCTGCCGCGCCGAACCCGCCAGGATCAGCAGCGGCCGCATGTCCTCATGGCCCTTCAGGGAGAGCACGCTGCGCACCGACGGTGCCGAGGCGGCATCCGCGGCCAGACCGTAGAAGGTCTCCGTGGGCAGCGCCACAATGCCGCCGGAGTGCAGACATGCCAGTCCCCGGGAGAGCCAGCCCTCGGCGTTGTCGCCGCCGACGGCCACGGAGAGGGGGGTCGAGGGTTCCATCTTGGCCAGGAAGCTATTATAAGGGACGCATGAACCCCACCGCAGCACCGTCCATTCGCAGCCGAAGCAACGCGCTGGTGCGCTCGCTGCGCGGCCTGGGCAACAGTGCGCAGGAGCGCCGGGAACAGGGCGCCTACCTCGCGGCCGGGGTAAGGCTGGTGGAGGAGGCCTTGTCGCGCGACGTGGCGCTGGAGTGCGCGGTCTGCTCACCCCGCCTGCTGAGGGAAGCCCGCGGCCGGACACTACAGCGACGGCTCCAGGGTGCGACGCGCCGCGTCGAGACGGTCACGGATGATCTGCTCGGCTGGATCCTGGGCGCTCCCAGCCATCAAGGCGTGGCCGTGCGTCTGACACGTAAGGAATTCACGCTGGAGGAGGTGATGAACCCTGCCCTCCATCCGCTGCTCCTGGTGGCCTGGGGGGTGCAGGATCCCGGTAACCTGGGCGGCCTGTTGCGCGTGACGGCTGCGGCCGGCGGGTCCGGCGTGCTGGCCGTGGAGGGATGCGCGGACCTTTACAACCCCAAGGCGGTGCGGGCCAGCGGGGGCGCACTGTTCCATCTGCCGGCGGCGAGCCGGCTACCTGGGCCGGCGCTGCTCGAGGGCCTGGCCGTTGCAGGCTACACGCGAGTGGGCGCCGTGGCCCGCGGGGGCGCGCGCTACGACAGCTTGGAGTGGGGTTTGCCCATGGCTGTGGTGGTGGGCGGCGAGGCTGCCGGAATCCCGGAGCCCGCTGTGACCGCCATGGAACAGCGTGTCAGCATCCCGATGGCGGCCGACATGGAATCTCTGAACGTACTCTCGGCGGCCACGCTGCTCCTCTACGAGGCCTCACGACACCTGTCGCGGGATTGAGCCACACCCCTTCCCGTTGGAAACCGTGCCGTCCCGCGATGGTATGATCGACCGATGCAGCCGGTCCCGGAACGTGAGCGCATCGCGTCGGTGGATGTTCTACGCGGATTCGCCCTGCTTGGCATCCTGCTGATCAATGTCGCTGGTTTTGGCTTGCCCATCGATGCGATGCACGACCCCGTACCTGCCGGTGGCGCATCGGGGGCCAACCTGGCTGTCTGGGCCACCGCCGAACTCCTCGTCAACGGGACGATGTTCGCGCTCTTCTCGATGTTGTTCGGCGCGAGTGTGCTGTTGTTCACGCGCGGCAAGGAGTCTCCGCAGAGTGGTGGATCGGCGGGCCTCTACTACCGACGATCGGCCTGGCTGATCGTGTTCGGCTTGGCGCACGCCTACTTGATGCTGATGCCCGGTGACATCCTGTTCACCTATGGTGTCGCGGCCCTGGCCATCTACCCGCTGCGCAAACTGCGGCCGCACATCCTGATCCTCCTCGGCTGTCTCGTGTTGGTCGTCCTGCTCGGCATCGATCGGGCCGGGGTGGCCGAGGCGCCCGAGATGCGACCAAGCACAGAGGCTCTGCAGGCTCAGATCGAGGAACGGCGCTCGGGCTATCTCATCAACTTCATGCAGATCGCGCCGATCAATTTCTATACACAGACTACGGACCTTGTCGCATCGGCGCTGTGGCAGGCGCTGGAGATGATGCTCATCGGTGCCGGGCTGTTCGGGCTTGGGCTCTTCTCGGCGGAGCGATCACGGAGGTTCTACCTGCTGCTCGTCGCGCTGGGCTACGGGACGGGGCTGCTGGTGAGGGGTGTGCCGATGGTCCTCGCGCTGGGATCCGGCCTGGATCCGGCATCGTTGCACAACCTCCACGGGATGTACGACCTCGGCCGTCTCCCCATGGCAATGGGACACACCGGAGCGGTGATGCTGGTCTGCCGGGCCGGTTGGCTGCCCGGGCTACGCCGGCGGCTGGGGGCCGTCGGCCGTATGGCGTTGACGAACTATCTGACGCAGACGGTGCTGATGGTCCTGTTCTTCTACGGCGTCGGTCTGGGCCGTTACGCCATGCTGGAGCGCTTCGAACTGTACTATGTCGTCGCGGTGGTGTGGCTGTTACAGCTGGCGCTGAGCCCGCTGTGGCTGGAGCGATTCCGCTTCGGCCCGGCTGAGTGGCTGTGGCGGTCGTTGACGTACTGGAAGATCCAACCGATGCGGCGTTGACTGCCGATGAAGGAGGTTATGAAATGGGTTCTAGGCGTGCGGGGCGTTGCGTGGCGGGTCGAGAGGTTTGCTTTCCCGTGCCAGCGGCAACGTGAGACGGAACACCGCGCCACCTCCCTCGGGAGAACTCGCCTTGATGCTGCAACCGTGCACGGTCAGGATCTGATGGGTGATGTACAGGCCCAGACCGGACCCTTCGGCCGTGGCGCCGGGTACGCGGTAACCGCGATCGAAGATACGCTGCAGATGCTCCGCAGGAATTCCCGGCCCGGAGTCCCGCACAATGAGTTGAGCGAACCCGCGAACACTGGGCGCCACCTCTACCACCACCTCACGGTTCTCGGGGCTGAACTTGATGGCGTTGTTCACCAGGTTGGTCAGCGCCTGGTGGATCTGGCCGCGATCGGCGCGCACCACCGGACGCCCGCCGTCATAGGCCGCCTTGAGGTTGATGGAGCGCTTCTCCGCCGCAGGACGCAGCGTGTCGAACACGTCTCCGACCAGTTCATCCAGACGGAAGTTGTTCAGCCGCAGTTCCGGTAGGTCTCCTTCGGCGCGGATGAATTCCAGGAGGCTGTCAATGAGGCTGATGAGGCGGTCGATATTCTTGAGGGAGATCTGCAGTCCGCGTTCCTGATCCGGTGTCACGGGCCCCACCTTCTGCCGCAGGATCATCTCGGTGAAGCCGCGTATGGAGACCAGCGGCGTCTGCAGCTCATGTGTGACCTCGGCCAGTAGCCGGGACCGTTTCTCGTCGATCTCCTTGAGCGCAGTGTTGGCTTGATCCAGTTCCCCCGCACGCTGCTGCAGCTGCTGGTTCACCTGCTCCAGCTCGCGGTTGGCGCCCTCCAGTTCCCGCCCCCGGGCCTGCGCCGCTTCCTGGTCCTCCCGCAGACGTCGTTCCACCTGCGACTGTGCGCTGATGTCACGGAAGGCGATGACCCGCCCGGGCTCCTCGCCGTCCGGCAGGAACAGGGGCGTGGCCTGCACCTCCAGCACCTTGCGCTCACCGTTTGCGTTGACCTCGAATCGTCCGGTTCGCCGCTTCCCCGATTGCCGTTCCAGGTCACGCGCCCAGGAGCCGAAGCCCTCGGGCAGTCGCCCTGCCTCGATGAGCCGGCGGAAGACATCCTGCTCCGACTGATCCAGGAGGCTCTCCACCTCCATGCCGAACATCTCCGCAAAGGACCGGTTGGCCACGATGATGGACGGGCGCTGCCCTACGGTCTTCACCGCCAGGACACCGTCCGACGTGGCGTCGAGGGTTGCATCCAGACGGCTGTGCGCCTCCAGCAGGCGGCGCTCCCAGCGCCGCGATTCCGTACGGTCCGTCACCACCAGCAAGCAGGCATCGTCATCCTGCACCGGGATGGCAGCGATGGACGCCTCCACCGTCGAGAGTGAGTCTGCGCGCCGCAGCCGCACCTCCACGCGCTGTCCCTGCTCGGGTAGAGCGCGCAGCGCGTGCACCAGGTGCAGTACATCTTCCGGTGAAACGTGATGCTTGAACGCACTGCCCACCAGCTCGTCCGGGCTCAGACCCAGCATGGTCCCGAGCGCCGGGTGGGCCATCGCCACCACACCGTCACGCAGCAACGCCATGCCCTCGCCGAGAAGTTCCACCAGCTGGCGGTGCCCTGTCCCCTCAGCGGTCCGTTCCTGCCGCCGTGGGCTCCGTGTCGCCTCCGGCATCACCGCGAGGATGTGTCCCGCCCCTCTCTCGCGCGCGCTCAACGTCACCTCCAGCCGCCCCGGATCGTCGCGCGAGCGACCCATCTCCACATACAGCGTCTGACTCGGGGATCCGGAATGGCAGCTTCCCAGGGCTGGAACGAGCACCTCCCACGCGTCACCGGCGAACACCCGGCGCAGCGAGGTCCCCACCAGATCGGCCCCCGGCCGTCCCAGGATCTCCACGGCGTCGCCGCCAGCGAACTCCACGGTCCCCGCGGCATCGCTCACCAGCACGGCGACCCCGCGCACCCGGTCCAACGCGTCCAGTACCGCACGTTCGTGCTGCCCCTGCGCGGCGGCGCGCCGGCCGAGTTCCTCCAACGCCTCGGCCACCTCGGGCAGCTGCCGCCGTAGCAGCGAGGCAGGAGCCGCCACTTCCCCGGCGCCGGCCCGTGTGGCCGCCTCCTTCACCTGCACCATCAGCCTGAGGCGGCGCAACTGCAGCCACCCGGCGCCCAGGCCACCGACCATCCCGGCTGCCACCGCGGCCAGCATCCACCAGGGCAATCCGCCCACCGGATCGGGCACGGTGACCTGCACCGCCACGCCCGCTCCTTCCACCTCACGCAGCACGGGGGCACCGGCGGGAACCGTGCCCGGCACCACCTGCAGCGCCGTTCCCTCAGCCGACACCAGGGACAGGCCCGCCCCGGGCCGGAGCTCCAGGAGCACGCCCATGCGGCGCATCAACTCCGCCGGATCCCATGCGGTGAGGAGGTGCAGCGAGGGCGCCGCGTTTGAGAGCGGCTCGCGGGCCACGAACCACCCTCCATCGTCGGTTTGCCGCCAAGCCACTGCAGGCGGATCGTCCAGCGCAGGCACCCATGCCGGCCGCGTGCCCTCGCGCCAGCCGGATGCCGCGGCAATCACCTCGCCGTCGCTTCGCACCACCACTGCAGCACGCAGCGAGTCGGGGTGAGCATCCAGCGCCGCCTGCAACAAGGCAGCGGCCCCCGGTAGGTCCGGGGCGAGACCGGCGGCCTGCAGCGCCAGCAGCCGATTGCTCTCCTGGCAGGAGGTCAGCCAGTCGCGGGCCAGATCCGCAGCGGACTGCGCCAGCTGCGCCGCTCCAATCGCCGTATCATCCTCTCCCGCCGGGGCGAGCCAACCCCTGGCGCCCCACCCCAACGCCAGGGTAGCGGCGCCGAGGAGGACTCCGACCATCAGACCGCGGGCCAGCGGCGAGGACGGCAGGGAGCGGTTCACAGCAACACCTTTCCAGAGCTAGAGGCCCGGCGGGCAAGGACGCGGCGTTCCACACGAGCTTTATACCGCGAAAACGACTGTCCTGCAAGGCTTTCGAGGGAGATAAGGGCTCGGCCGGGCCTCTAGGCCGGGGCGACGACGAGCGGCCCGGGGCGGGAGTAGAGAAACCCCTGGGCCAGATCGGTGCCGCAGGCGCGCAGCACGTCGCGCTCCTGTTCCGTCTCCACACCCTCCCCCACAACCTGCGCACCCATGGAACGGGCGACCCGGTTCAACGATCGCAGCAGTTCCTGTGCGATCAGGTTGGTGTGGATGTTGTGCACGAGAGACAGGTCCAGCTTCAGGTAGGCAGGGTGCATCTCCTGGATGGCCTGCAGGCCGGTCAGCCCGGTGCCGATGTCATCCAGGGCGATGCCTACGCCAGCTGCACGCAATTGATCCAGAGCACCCCGGCTGCGCTCGCGTTGGGACACCGGCGCCCGCTCGGAGATCTCGATGACGACATCCGCTCGTTGCAGCCCCGCGCGATCGATCCATTCCAAGGCGGATGTAGCTCCGTCGCCCCCTTCGAGCAGCGTCGTGGGCAGCACGTTGACGAACAGTTTCTTGCCCGGCTGCATTCCGCGCGCTCCGAGGATGGCCCGCCTTTGACACAACGCATCCAGCTCGGCCTCCAGGCCTGCGGCACGCGCGGTCTCGAACATTTTCTGAGGGTCCACAAACGGGCTGTCCTCCGGGCCGCGGCTCAAGGCCTCGAAACCCAGCACCTCTCCGGTCTCCAGGCGATGCACCGGCTGGAAGACCACGTGGACCGCCCCCTCGCGCACCAGGCGACGCAGTTCTTCCTGCTCGCGCGAATGCTGTTGCTGCGACGGTGCCACGCTCATCCGGCGGGCCGCTTCCACGGCACCGTACACCTGTCTCTCGAACCGAAAGAAGGGGTCGTCACGAAGCAACGCATGACCGATCTCGAAACGGAGGCGCGGCGTCATGGTGCGGAAGTCCGCCCCTCCAAACTGCTCCTCCAGACCAGCCGCGAGCGAAGACGCCAAGGCCTCCAGGAAGGACGAGTTCACCTCCCCACCCGCGTGATCCCGGGGCAGGAACAGCACGAAGCGTCCTGCGGCGACGCCATCCATGGTGAGCAGAAACTGCTCGGGGAGCAACTCTCCACGCAACGACTCCAGCGTGCCGGCCACGCGTTGCAGGATGCCGTCGAACACCTGCCAACCGTAGATGGACTCCACCTGGCTGAGCTCACCGAGGCCCACGGTGAGGACACCCACCTCGCTGACCGTCTCGAAGTGGCTGCGGAGGGCGGCGAAGTGCACGTGGAAAGAGCCCAGATCGGTGTTGCGATCGTGGAGCGCGCTCTTGAGCTTGTAGAAATCGGCCCGCAGGCGATGCGGATCCAGGTTTCGAGAGTCAGCGCTCATCTCCTCCCCCGTCAAGACAATCCGGCACGGCTATTCTGATGCGCTTGCGCTGAAGATCTGCTCCACCCGAGCGACCAGGTCATCGTGTGCAAACGGCTTGGTGATGAAGTCCGTGGCGCCATCCTGCAATCCCTGCACCTTGTCCCGGATCTCACCTCGAACGGTGAACATGGCCACCGGAAGATCCTTTGTGGCCTCGTCCATCCGCAGGATGCGCAACGTCTCCCAGCCACCCAGATCGTCCATGTGAATGTCCAGCAGGATGAGATCCGGCAAGAAGGTGTACACCTTCTCCAGGCATTCGCGTCCCGAGTGAGCCTGCAGGACCGTATAGCCCGCCCCCTCCAGCACCATGGCGGTCAGCTCCGTGGTATCCGCCTCATCGTCCACCACCAGGACCTTCTTG
>CBDVAL010000029.1:0-21125 GCA_965371955.1 uncultured bacterium
ACCGGCACAGAAGAACATAGGCAAGTAGGACGCCGGAATCCAGCCACCCTCCGCCGGCGGTGCTGGCCGGATCGTGTTCACCGACCTGGCCCCGGCACAAGGCGATAGAGCCGTACGTTCTGCCACACCTCCACGGGCACCAGATGATCCCACCAGTAGGGTTGCTGTCGGAATCCGCGCACGGCCGGATCCGGAAAATCATCGGGAACCAGCAGGTGGGTGACCCCCAGGCGCCGGAAGCGGGCCAGGAGCTCCTCGGGATCCCCTTCGGGCAGGAAGCGTCCGTACGCCATGGGGCCGAAGCGGTCGCCCAGTGCCCGGCAGCTGTAGTAATAGCGTCTGCCCTCCTCCCCGAAGGCATAGAGCACCGCGTCGGGCGGCAACAACCCGTTGATTCTCGCCACCCTGTCGTAATGCGGCAGGTGCTGGTGCAGGTATGCCGTGCGGGCCGCTGTGCCGAGAGGAGGCAGCGAGGTAGGCCAGCGCGTCCCTCCTGCCAGCAACATCACCAGCCCGAGGGAGCCCAGCACGGCCGAGGCCCCACGGTGGAGATGCACCCGCCCACGCAGGACCCTGTCCAGGGCCAGACCGCCGAGCACCGCCGCGGCCAGCAACCAGGGCAACAGGAGGCGCGTCTGCTGCGACGTGTAGAACCAGGTCAGCCCGCCCACCAGGACGTAGCCCGCCAGCAAGCGCACGGTTCGTCCGCGCCCCCGGACCAGCAACAGCAACGGCGCGAGAAACAGGTAGGCGTAGCCGATCCCGGTGGCCCCGGAGGAGCCGAAGGCACCCGGCTGGAACGTCAGTCGGAACGGAACCAGCAACAGATCCAGAGGCCCGCGGCCGGGCCCGATCTCACCAGACCACCCCCCCACCATCTCGCCGCCGAACGGATAGATGGGATCGCCGCTCTCCGCAACGTTGCGCAGGTACCACGGCAGGGCCATCACCAGCACACCGGCCGCGAACAGGCCGAAACCTCGCAGGCGTTGGCCACGATCCTGCAAGCCGGCATCCACCGGTGCACTGAGGAGATCCATCGCGATGAGCAGGACCGGCGCCAGGGCCAGGTAGCGCGTTCCCAGTGCGGCTCCCGCCAGCAACCCGGCCGTCCAGGCCCACCCGAGGCCGCCGCCGCCCAGGCGCATCAGCAGGCAGTGCAACGCCACGGCCAGGAACAGCGCCAGGCCGAGGTCGACGCACGCCTCCGCCGAGAGCCAGCCCACGATGGGCGTGGTATAGAAGAGTGCCGTGGCCAGTGCCGCCACATTGGCGCCGAAACCCCGCGCGGCCAGGGCATGCACCGCCGCCGCGGTGAGCAGACCCATCCCGAACGAGGTGAGCTGGATGGCCACATCTCCTCCCAGTGCTCCGGCAAACACGAACAGCACCGGGACCAGGGCGGGACCGGCGGCAAAGCGCAGGTCGGTGGGGAACGTCAATGCATGATGCTCCAGGTAGCGCTCCACCGCCGGGAGGTGAGAGTTGAGGGCGTCGAAACCCGTCGGCGGATGGAGCGCGCGCACCAGGTTCGCCAGGGCGTAGAGCACGATCAGCGCCAGCAGCGCCCGGCGCAGCCAGCGCCACGGCGGCGGCGCGACCGGGGCCGGCGCCAGCTCCGACGAGGCGGGATGCTCAACTGCCCGAAAGGAGCCCAACACCAGCGGAAGAGCCAGCAGCAGCAGGAAGAGTGGCGCGTGGAACGCCCCCGCCCAGCCCAGGGCGAGACCCACCATGCCCAGCGAGCCCAGCCCCAGCGCCCCCCGGACCGCCAGCCGCTCCGCGGGTCCCGCCGGCTGCAGACCGATCCAGGAGGACAGATGACGGCCCAGGACATGCGCCGATCCGAACAGCAGCAGCGCAGCGAGCAGCGGCTTGAGAAGATAGAAGAAGGGGTCGGGAGACGGGATCACGGAGCGCCGCCTGCAATCACTCCGATCGATCAGAGTCCGAGGTCAGCACCCTGTAGTAGCAATAGATCAGGAGCACCGTGATTCCGCCCCACGCCAGTCCCATGAACACCCATGCACTCGTGGTCATGCTCCCTCCCCGGGCCCATCGCTTCGACTCTTGTTCCATGTACGATAGGTCATCCAGCAGAACCCCGCTATGAGGGCGATCATGAGCATGCGCGCTCCCCAGAGATACGGGATGTTCTCGACCGGTGCGTTGGCGAACGACAGCGTGGGCCACGCCTGCTGGTAGGTGAAGGTGATCAGGATGGCCGCAAGAAACAGCGGCGTGACGTACTGGATCACCGGACGGAAGAAACCTGGAACCTTCAGATCCGCCCCCTTCTGCAGTTCCTTCCACGCCCGCGCCATCCCGAAGACCCAAGCGAACAGGATCACCTCGATGAACGCGAACACCACCAGGCCGAAGGTCCCTGCCCAGAAGTCCATCTCGTCCAGGAAGCCGAACTGCTTGAACAGGATCACGGGTTGGACGCACACGAAGATCAGCGCCCCCAGCGCCAGGGCCGCACGGCGCCGGGTCATGCCCAGTTGCTTCTGAAGGAACGACATGGCCGGTGAAGCCAGCGCCACCGAGGACGTGATACCGGCAAAGAACAGCAGCAGAAACCACAGGCCCCCGAACAGCTGGCCCAGTGGGATCTTCGTGAAGATGATCGGCAGCGTCACGAAGCCCAGATCAAAGGACCCGCCGATATTCGCCACACGATCCACGCCGAAGTAGGCCACCGCCACTGGAATGGCGATGGAACCGCCCAGGACAATCTCCGCGAACTCGTTGGTGGCCGTGGTGGTCAGCCCGGTGAGGGCCACATCGTCTTTCTCGCGCAGATAGGATGCGTAGCACTGGATGGTCCCCATGCCGATGCTCAGGGTGAAGAACACCTGGCCGGCAGCGGCGAGCCACACCCCTGAATCCGTCAGGCGCGAGAAGTCCGGGTTCCAGATGAAGTTGAAACCCTCCCAGACTCCTTCGGCGGCGGCCTCCGGCACCGGCGTGCCCAGCGTGAACACACGGAACACCAGGAACAGGGCAAAGAGGAACAGCAGCGGCATGGCGATCTTCGCCAGCAGTTCGATCCCCTTGGCAATGCCGCGCGACAGGATCCAGATATTGGTGGCCAGGGTGACCGCGAAGAAGCCGTAGGCGAGCAGGTTGAAGTTCCACCCGCTGCTACCCGTGATCCCGTGGTAGGAGTTGAGGAAACCGGCCATCTGCCCCTCGGCCTCGCCCAGGGCGTGATAGTCACCGTGGAACGAGAACCAGGAGTAGGCCAGCGTCCACGACTCCACATAGGTGTAGTAGATGCACACCGCCAGCGGCATGGCGATGCCGAGGACACCGAGATACTTGGCCAGGGGGTGCTTCCAGAGTCGCTCGAACATCCCCGGTGTGGTGTTGTAGCCGTAGGTCCCGCCGTACCGGCCGATGGTCCATTCCACCCACATCATCGGGATGCCCAGGAGAAGGATGGAGATGAAGTACGGGATCATGAACGTGCCGCCGCCGTTCTGCGCGGCCTGCACCGGGAAGCGCAGGAAGTTGCCCAGGCCGACGGCATTGCCGGCCATGGCGAGAATCAGCCCGTAGCGGGTAGCCCACAGTTCGCGCGGTGCGCCCATGCTTCCTCCGTTGGCAAAACCGCCCGATTATGCCGGATCCGGATTCGCGATTGCAAACGGCCCAACCTGTGCTTTCCCAACAGGAACCGGCTCGCAGGGGGCTTGCTGTCGTGCTACCATCCGGCCTCATGAGCGAGCAACCGCAGATCGCGCACGCCGGGGATGAACCGGCCCCGCTGGAGCGCGAATCGTACCCGCTGGACGCCCTGTTTGTCGGCGGCGGCCCTGCCGGACTGGCTGGTGCCATCCGCCTGGCACAGCGCATCCGGGCCCACAACGAGGCCGGGGTGGGCGATGCCATCGAGGCGGAGATCGCGGTCATCGAGAAAGCGGAGGAGTTCGGACTGCACGGTCTCTCCGGCGCCATCCTGGATCCGTGCGCGCTGGCGGATCTCTATCCTGACTACCGCGAGCGCGGCTGTCCCCTGTCCGGCGAGATCCAGGACGAGGGAATGTTCTTCCTCACCGGACGCAGGGCCTTGCGAATCCCCTCGGTGGCGCTACCGCGCAACATGCACAACCGGGGCCTGCCGACGGTCTCCTTGCAGCGCTTCACCCGCTGGCTGGCGCAACAGGCGGAACAGGAAGGGGTGTTCCTGTTCCCGGCGACTTCGGGCGTCAAGGTGTTGATGGACGGGGACCGGGTCACGGGTGTGCGCACCGGTGACAAGGGCCTGCGAAAAGGCGGCGGCCGGGCCGGGAACTTCGAGCCCGGCCTGGATCTGAGCGCCAAGGTGAGCGTGTTCTGCGAGGGCCCGCGGGGCACGCTCTCGGAGGATCTGTTCCGGCGGCTCGACCTGGGCGCCGACTGCAACCCACAGAGCTACTCCCTGGGCGTCAAGGAGATCATCCGGGTGGAGCGTACCAGCGGCCGCGGCATCGCCTATCACACCATGGGCCACCCGCTGCCCTCCTATGCCTTCGGCGGGGGGTGGATCTACGAGCTGGATGCGGAGAACTACTCCGTGGGCTTTGTCGCCGGGCTGGACTGGCGCAACCCCACGCTGGACGTCCAGGAGGAACTGCAGCGCTTCAAGGCGCACCCGCTGCTCGCAGCGCTGTTGCGCGGCGGCGAGGTGGTGCATTACGGCGCCAAGACCATCCCCGAGGGCGGCTATTTCGCCATGCCGCGGCTCTACGCTGCCGGGGCCCTCATCGCCGGAGATTCCGCCGGCCTGGTCAACGTGCCCACGCTGAAGGGCATCCACTACGCGATGCGATCGGGGATGCTGGCGGCGGAGACACTGTTCGACGCCTTGAGAGCGGACGACACCTCGGCCGAGCGCCTGGCACCGTACCAGAAGGCGCTGGAGGGCAGCGAGGTGGGCCGCGATCTCTGGGCCTCGCGCAACTTCCGATCGTCCTTCCACGACGGCCTCTACAAGGGCATCCTGCGCTGGGGGCTGCGCATGATGACCGGCGGCGGTTCGCGCAGGCGAACGCCGTCCCGGCCCGACTGGGAGGCCATGGGCTCTGCCGCCGACTTCCCCGGACGCGCGCCGCGGCCGGCATCCGACGGCAAGCTGTTCCTCGACAAACTCACCGACGTCCATCTGTCCGGCACGTCGCACCGGGATGATGCACCGTCGCATATCGGCATCCTGGACCCCGGGGCGTGCATTGACCGGTGTATTCCGCGACACGGCACCGCCCCGTGCGAGCACTTCTGCCCGACCCGGGTGTACGAGCTCCAGGGGGAGGGGAAGGATCGGCGCATCGAGATCGCGTTCCAGAACTGCGTTCACTGCAAGACCTGCGTCATCGTCGACCCGTGTGACGTGAGCTCGGGGGATGGAATGCAGAATATCCAGTGGCGAGCCCCCGCCGAAGGTGGACCGAAGTACGTGAATCTCTAGCCACGGGGCCCGTTTCCGTGGCCGCGAACTTCGCTACGGACTTGCACGTATCATCTCTGACGACGGAGGGGGGGAGATTGGACAGCACACCCATCATCTCGGCCCGTGGCTTGAGCGTGCGCTACGGTCGCCGGCTGGCCCTGGAGGACGTCTCGTTCGACGTTCCCGGCGGAGCCATGGGACTGCTGGGCCCCAACGGGGCGGGCAAGTCCACCCTGATCCGGGTCATTCTCGGCTTCCTGCGGCCGGCGTGCGGCGAGATCACCGTGCTGGGCCGCAAGGTGGCGGACGATCCCCTACGCGCCCGCCAGCGCATCGGCTACGTCCCCGAGGTCGACTGCCATATTCCCGGCATGACCGCGGTGCGCTACGTGGCCTTCTGCGCCATGCTGTGCGGCCTGCCGCGGGAGGACGCCCTGCAGCGCGCCCATGAGATGCTCTACTACGTGGGCCTCGGTGAGGAACGCTACCGGCCGCTGGACGAGTACTCCACCGGCATGAAGCAGCGCATCAAGATTGCCCAGGCACTGGTGCATGACCCGGAGCTGTTGCTCCTGGATGAACCCACCAACGGCATGGATCCACGCGGCCGGCAGGAGCTGCTCGATCTGATCAAGGACGTCAGCCAGAACAAGGGGATCCATGCGCTGGTCTCGTCGCACCTTCTTCCCGATGTCGAGTACGCGTGCACGTCCGTCCTCATGCTGGACCAGGGGCGGGTGGTGGGCTACGGCGGACTGGAGGAGCTCTCCTCACAGCGCAGCGATCACTTCCAGGTCAAGCTGCGCGGGGATCGGCAGGCGGTGGCGGATCATCTGATCCGCGCCGGAGCCGAGGCCAGACTGGCCGACAACAACCTGCTGGAGGTGACCCTGCGCAACGGCCTGGGCTCCAGGGCCATCTTCCACGCAGCGCGCGAGTGCGGCGCCCAGGTGCGCGGCCTGGAACCCAGCCGCGACTCCCTGGAGGAGATCTTCGCGCGTGCTCTCGGCGAGAACCAGGAAGCCTGATGCCCATCTACGATCTCTCCTACCGCCACTGGAACGGCCTGCGGAGCCCCGCATCGATGCGCTGGCTCCCCATCGCCACCGCCGGTCTGATGGAGCATCTCAAGAAGAGGCTGTTCCTGTTCTGGTTGTTCCTGTGCTGGATCCCGACACTCATCGGTGGGGTGCTCATCTATCTTCACACGGTGGTCAACATTCCGGAAGCGCCGGGAGCGGCGGATGCGAGCTTCTTCCACACCGGCTTTGGCTGGATCCAGGTTTTCTATCTGCTCACCGCTGTATTCGTGGGCGCGGGACTGATCGCCAATGACCGCCGCACCAATGCGCTGCAGATCTATCTCTCCAAACCCATCCGGACGGTGGACTACCTGCTGGGCAAGGGCGCCGCCGTGGCGGCCGCCGTGGGCCTGGTGACTCTGGTCCCCGGCCTGACCCTGTTCCTGTTCCGGTGGGGACTGGACAGGGAGGGCGGATACCTGGCGTCCAACCTGATGCTGCCGTTCTCCATCATCATGGGATCGCTGCTGATCATGATCACCATTTCCATCCTGGCGTTGACGGTGTCGTGCCTGACCAAGAGCGGCCGGGTCGCGGGATTGATGCTGGTGATGCTGTTCCTGTTCTCCAAGGGCTTCCGCGTCATCCTGGGGTTCTTCCATCGCGACCTCTCCTCGCTGATCTCGCCTGTGTCCAACATGCAGCAGGGCCTCGCTCTGATCTTCGGGATGCCCAGTTCCTACCGCATCCATCCGCTGGTCAGCCTGATCGTCCTGGCGGGCATGCTGGGCGTGTGCCTGCTGATCCTGTTCCGCAGGGTGCGTCCGGTGGAGGTGGTCCAGTGAACCCCGTCATCGTGCTGGACCGCGTGTCGCGTTGGTACGGTCAGGTCATCGGCGTGAACGACGTGACCGTGTCACTGCCCCAGGGCGTCACCGGACTTCTGGGGCCCAACGGCGCCGGCAAATCCACGCTGCTGAAGCTCCTCACCGGCCAGATCAAGCCCAGCGCCGGCACCGTGCGCGTTCTCGGCGAGCCCATCTGGAACAACCCGCCGCTCATGCACCGCATTGGCTTCTGCCCGGAGCAGGATGCGTTCTACGAGCATCTGAGCGGCCGCCGCTTCCTCGAGATCCTGCTGGAGCTGCACGGCTACTCGCGTGAGGAATGCCGCCGCCGCGCCGGCGAGGCTCTGCGGACCGTAGTCATGGAAGAGGCCGCCGACCGGCGCATCGGCGGCTACAGCAAGGGCATGCGACAACGCATCAAGATGGCGCAGGCGCTGGCGCACGACCCGGAGCTCCTGTTCTTCGACGAGCCCCTCAACGGGATGGACCCCCTGGGCCGGCGGCAGACGGTGCGGCTGATCCGTGAGATGAGCGAGCAGGGCCGGACCGTGGTGGTCTCCAGCCACATCCTGCATGAGATCGAGGCCATGACGCAGCACATCCTGCTGGTCAACCACGGGCGCATTCTGGCCGAGGGGGCCATCCAGGAGATCCGCGAGCTCATCGATGAGCACCCGCACCGGATCTTCATCGGCTGCGACCAGCCTCGCCGGCTGGCCGCCGAGATCATGAACTTCGAGGATGTCCGCAGCGTCCGCTTCTCCGACGAGGAGGGTGGGGTGCAGGTGGAGACGGCGCGACCGGATCAGTTCTACGGCCGCATCCCCGAGGTGGCCGAGGAGCACGGCATCGAGGTCAGCCGCATCTTCTCGCAGGACGACAACCTACAGGCCGTGTTCGACTACCTGGTGCGATAGGAAACGAGAGCCATGAACGAGCAGAGTGTCCTTCCCACCGCGGCCGCCCCGGTGGTTTCGCCGGTGTCCCAGGTGCTGGCGGTGATGCGGTTGACGAACGCGCAGGTCTTCCGCAATCGCCGCACCATCCTGTTCGCCACGCTTGCCCTGGTGCCGCCGGCACTGGCCCTGCTGCTGTCCGCCTTGACCCGGATCCCCGATACGAGATTTCCCACCGGATGGGAGTTCTACTCGCTGCTGATCGTGTTCGTCTATCTCCACCTCATGCTGCTCAGCGTCACACTGTTCTACGGCACCCATCTGATCAATGCGGAAGTAGAGGAACGCACCATCACGTACCTCCTGATCCGCCCGGTGCCGCGGCCCCTGTTGGTGCTGGGCAAGTACCTCACCTATCTCATCGCGGCTTTCCTGCTCCTGGTGCCGTCCATGCTGCTCACATGGGTGATCCTGGAGGCCTCGGATGGGCTGGGGGGATTCGGCCGCCATCTGCCGTACGTCCTGTGGGACGTGTGCGTGCTGTTTCTGGGCTCCATGGCCTACGGCGCGCTGTTCCTGCTGTTCGGCACTGCCTTGCGCCGTCCCATCATGGCGGGCCTGTTCTTCGCGGTGGTTTGGGAGGTGGTGGTGACCTACATACCGGGAAGGTTCGGCAAGTTCACCATCCTGCACTACCTGTTGTCGCTGCTCCCCCACTCCACGGTGCAGCGAGGGGTGCAGAATCTGTTCCAGTCCATGACCTCCAAGCCGGCCTCGGTGGTGGTCCTGCTGCTGGTCTCCGCCGTCTTCCTCGGGCTGGCGATGTTCCTGTTCTCGCGCCGGGAGTACGTCCTGGAGCAGTAGAGCGCTGGATCAGGGGCAGAGAAGGAGCGGTTGCCTCGCCAGGCCGTCGCTGGCCACACCGAGGGCGGAGTCGGCGCTGTTGAGTTCGAAACCGGCGAGGAAGGTGAACGCCTCCCCCTGCGCCGGGAGGTCGGGCTCCGTGAACTGCGTGTCCAGGAGATTCCCGTCCCGGGAATCCTGGCAGACGCCGGCGTCGCCCAGGGCCAGACCGGCCAGCGTGCCGCGGTAGACATGGTACGCGTCCGGCGGGGTGAACGCGCTGCCCCACGACACCACGCTGGCCGCGCTCACCACCAGGTCGCCCAGCGAACCCAGAATCTCGGAGCTGCCCCGATCCGCCACCGCGCTGGCATCGCCGTCGCCATCCAGGGGGCGCGGGTTGCCGTCGAGATCCACCGCCGACGGCGTGACCCCCGGCACCGCGGTGTCCACAGCCGGTGAGTCCACCAGGAGACGGTAGTTGCCCCCGGCCGCGTCCACGAAGCGCGCATCCGCCGCCACGTTCCCCGCCCCGTCCGGCAGCGTGACCTCCACGCCCACGACGAGATCCTGGGGCGAGTTCTGGAACAAGAGGTTTCCTTCCACCAGCGTGCCGGTGTAGATGCCGTTACTGTTGAACACATCGATACCTCCAGCCGTGGTGGCCGGGGTCACGTCGGACAGGTTGTCCACGACGATGTTGTTGCGCACCGACCCGCCGCCGTTGAGCAGGAACATGCCCGGGCCGAAGCTCGCGCCGCCGGTGCCCACGGTGTTTCCCACCACCGTGTTGAAGCTCACCTCCGCCTGGAAGCAGTTCTCCAGGTTGATGGCCCCACCGGCGCCGTCGGCATGGTTGCCGGTGAACAGGTTGTCCACCACCACGAGGTTATCGGCCATGTAGGCGTCCAGCCCACCGCCGAACGCAGGGGTTCCGACGACCTCGAGCGCGCCGTTGCCGATGATGATGTTGCGGCTGATGGTCATGTCCGAGCTGGCGAAGATCTCCACACCGCCGCCGAACTGCGCCACACCGCCGGTAACGGTGAACCCGGTCAGGGAGGAAGCGTCGGCGTTGTTGAAGAAGACCGCGGAGCCCAGGCCTCTGCCGTCAATGGTGGTGACCCCCGGGCCGTCAGCGCTCACCAGATGGGCCGCCACGCCGTCGACCAGGACGTTCTCATTGTAGGTCCCGGAGAATACGAGGATGGTGTCGCCGGTGAAGAAGAATCCATCGTTCAGCGCATCCGCGATGGCCAGGTAGGGGCGGTTGGGCGAGCCATCCGGGAACGCCACCATGGAGTTCACGTCGACCCACCACTCCCGCGTCGCCAGTTTGGGACCCACGCCCAGCCCTGCCACCATCAGCAAGACGGCTAGCTTGCGCACCACTCCTCGCATTTCTCTCTCAGGCACCGGAACAAGGACACGTACACCTGTACCTGGGGAATATACGGCGCGAAAAGACGACGGGCCAGTCTGGGGGTGGGAGGCTACTGGGAACAGTCCCCTTCGGGGACAGTCCCTAGGTCTCGGGAGCCGGCGGCTCAGAGGCCGCGAGGGCCTTGCCCTCGGCATAGCGCGGGCCGCCGTCGGGCCCGGCGGTCTGCTCGAGGAAGTTGGCGAGAATGGGCTCGCCCAGCCGCCGGGCCAGATCCAGCACCCGTTCCTCGTAGGCGGCGGAGACCTCGGCGGTCTCGTCCACCTCCTTGGCCAGGTAGACGGTGGCGGGCACCTTGTCGCCCTCCAGCATCACTTCCACGGCCTTGCGCGGTAGATGGCCCGGGTACGATGAGTCCAGCATCCCCAGCTCCTGCGCGGTCATGTCCATGAACAGCACTCCGACCACGCTGGACTCCTTGTCGAACAGCAGGTTCAGAACGGCCCCGTCCTGTGCCTCCACGGGCTTGTTGTAGATGCGGCGAAAGCCGGGCAACTCGGCCACATGAACGCGCAGGCGCCGCTCGATCTCGCTGGACGGGACCACCATGTTACAGGCCAACTCATCTCGGTCCATGAGCGTGCCGTAGGCGAACAGGTTGAGGCAGTTGCTGATGGGCATGAACCCTCCGGGATTGGGAGCGGGGATCCTACCATAGCCCCGCCGGCTGCTCCACGGCGGAGACAACCGGTCAGGCGGGGTTTCCGAGCAGCTCCAGCAGGCGCGCTGCCGCCAGCCTGGCGCCGTCGGTTCTCACGGGGGGCCATGGCCGATCGTCGGACAGCAGCGCCTCCAAGTGCTCGTGCCAGCGCAGCGTCAGGAGATCCTCGCGGGGCAGGAAGCGGCAACGCGCCCCCCGCCGCAGCCCCTCCACCAGCACCGGGTATTCCCGGAAATCGTCACGGCTTGTATAGAGCAGCGGCGTACGGGACGCCAGACACTCCACCACGGTGCCGTAACCCGGCTTGGAGATCACCGCGTCGCACGCCGCCACCAGGTCCTCGTGGCCGATGTCATGGTCCACCGGCAAGCGCACCGTGTCCTCCGGCAAGCCCGGGGGCACAGGGCCCGGGTTCACGAAGCGATAGTCTCCCGGATCCGCCGGCCGTCGTGGAGCGGGAAACCGCACGGAGCCGAAGCCGCCGAACGATACCAGCACCACCGATCGCGTCTCCCCCTCGAGGCCCAGCATCCGCCGCACAGAGTCACGCTCCCGCCGCGATGAGCGCACCACATGGGGGATATCCTCGACTCTTCGGAAACAACCCGTGTCGCCGTGTAGCGGCATACGCAGCAGCAGATCCGCACTGGCGTAGGCTTCCCGCATCTCTCGCAGCAACGCCGTTCCACCCGTGCTGCCCTCCACGTAGGGCTCGTAGATCCAGTCCCAGGAGAAGTTCCCCAGGGCCACCGACGGCACGCCCAGACGGCGCGCCACCTGGAACGCCAGGATGGGAATGTCGCCGGCGATGAGCCCCACACCATGTGCCGCCAGTCGCGTCACCTCCTCCTCCAGCAGATGCGGCAAGCGGGCATGGAACTGCAGGGCGGCGGCCACGGAGCCCGGCACGTCCAGGGTCAGTGGGTCGGCCTGCACCATGCCGGGTCCGACATCGCCTGCCAGCACGTGGAGGTTCGCCTCACGGAACAGGAACGACGGAGCCGACGTGCGCACGAGGATGGACTGTTCGGGACACTGCTGCCGGATCTCGCGCAAGATGGCCAGCGAGCGCGTAGCGTGTCCGAACCCATGGCCGTCGATGAAGTAGACAAGGGAAGACGGCGCCATGGTCAGGCGTCCGGCGCGCGTCGCTGGCCTGCAGGAGTCAAGCGCGCGGGAAGACCATGCGGTACATGGCGTCGGCGGCCTCTACCAGGTGGGGGTGAACACGCACCACGGACGTCCAGCGCTGCGGAATGGCCTGATAGCCATAGAAGGCGCCTGCCAGCGCGCCGGTCACCGCGCCATGGCCGCAGGCATCGCCACCCAGGTTGGCGGCATGGACCGCTGCCTCCTCGAACGATGCGCTGCTGGCCAGACACCAGACCGAGGTCTCCAGCGTGTGCAGGCAATAGCTCGACGTGCCCAGATCGCGTAGCTCCTTGCGCGCACTGCCGCGAACGCATCCTGCGATCATCGCCTCGTCACGGGCCCGCGCGGTGGCTGCCGTCACCGCCTCCGCCTCCGCCACGCTGGCACCATCGCACAGCTCGGCCAGCAGCACCGACGTGGCCACCGCAGCACCGAGCGCTTCCGGATGCCCGTGGGTGGCCATGGAGAGCTCGGTTGCGTGCTGGATCAGCGAGGCGCGGTCGTTGAGGAAGAACAGCGACAACGGTGCGACACGGGCCATGGCACCGTTGCCCGCCGTCTGCGACTGCGCCACCTTGCGGCCGGCGTCATGCCACTGGGTGCCCTTCTCGATGCGTGCCAGCGCATCGGAGGTGGTGGCCCCGATACTCCGAAAGCCGGAGTTCTTCCATTCCAGCCAGCGAGCCACCACATCGTCCATGTCGAAGCGCGAGAGCTGCACCAGGCTGTCCACGACACACAGGGTCGCCGCCGCGTTCCTGGCGTGCTCGCCGGGCTGGATGCCGAGAAAACCGCCGCCACGGATCTCGGTGACCTCGTCGTGCAGTCGCTTGATCACCGCCGGTGACAGACCTTCCAGCGGAGCGCCGAGGCACTCCCCGACGACCAGACCCGTCAGGCAGCCGCGAAACCGATCGGCAACACTCACCGTGGTCGTCTGACTGGGATCCGACATCGATGCCTCCAGAGTCGCGACGACTGCACCATAGAAAAAAGGCAGGGAAACTAGATGTCCGGATCCCCCGCCCCTTGCCGTCCCGGACCGAATTCGGGCACCAGCAGGACGGAAGCGTATCAAACTCGATCGTCAACTGCAAAGTACAAAAAAAGAGGGGCAGCCGACTGTTTCAGGGGGGGAACGCCGGCTGCCCCTTAGGAGGAGGTCATGCTCAATAACAGGGTCTGCTATTAAGCCGTTTCGGGATATAAAATGATGACTACGGCATGTCCTCCAAGATGAACAATGCGTCTGCCAGGCCGGCCTGCTCCAGCGGCTCCACCAGGGACTGCTCGGTGCAGGCGGCCACGTACTGCTCGGGCCTGGTCTGACGGAACAGGGCCAGCGCCGTCAATTCGGCAGGACGGCACCGGTACAGGTTCACGAACAACATGTCCACCGGCTCCAGGAGACAGCGCTGCAACGCGGTCCCCAGATCGGCTTCCCTCTCCACATGAACCTGCTCTCCCAGGAGACTGCGCAACGCCAGGCTGCCCACCGGACTCTCGCCCACCACCAGCACCGTGGGCAGAGCATCTACCTGCGGCACGGGGACCGGCCGGTAGCTCGTGGCCGGCAGCTTCCTGAGGGTTGCTTGGTTCAATGCGTCTCCTTGCGGGTTCGTCCGTCACCCGACTCAGCGTCCCTAATTCAAACTACGTGCCAGCCCTGGGAAGAGGCTCAACCCTCAGCCGGAGAAACTCCATCTCCTTTTTTATGAGCAACTTGGGAGAGGGACTGCCGGATCCGGAGGAGCGCGCCGCAGACCAGGCGAGCGGCCCGGATGTCCCCTTTGGGTAACGCTGCCCGAATTCGGGTGACACGGGACACGGGTGCGAACTCGCTTGCCAGCCGCGCAGAGTCCCCCTAGGATGTGCGCAACGCGACGTGGGCGGCAGTTTCTCCCCGAACCGATGAGCAGGCCCCGGAGGTGACGAGGTGATCAAACTACGCATGGCTGTCCTGGCAATGCTGGTGGCAGGACTGGCACTCTCGCTGGCCGCTTCGCCGCAGGCGGAGAAGACGGACAGAAACATCCCACTCCTCGATGCGCCCAACGGGCAGCCGGTGGGATGGGTAAGGGACTCGGCCGAGCTGGAGGTGGTGGAACGGCGGGCCGGATGGAAACGCGTCCGCTTCGAGGGATGGATATCCGACTCGCCCTTGAGCGCCGTTCGCGGTCAGGCCAAGGGACCACAGGGCTCCGAGGTCCTGCTGCTGTCCTCCAGTCCGCGCTCGCGCAGACTGTTCGAGCAGGCGCAGGAGAAAGCGATTCAACAGCAGGCGCCCAAGCTGGCCGAGGTGGATGAGCTACGTCACGAGCGTAACCGGGCCCTCCGGATCTCCAACTTCCAGGAAGCCACGACGCGCTACGACGAGCTGGACGCACTGTACGAGGCGCGTGTGGAGGAGTTACTCGATCTGCGCAAGCGTCTGCTGACCGAGATGGTCCAGGCCATGTCCTCGGAGACGTTGATGGCCACGTACCTGCGCGGCGACGGGACGTTCGAGGTGAATCCTCCAGGGCCGGGGAGCTACAGCCTGTTCGTTGCCCTCGTCGAGGAGAAGGACTTCCCTTGTTGCCTGGTGGATGTGGAGACCCAAGGCCAGGATGTCTGGGTGGAATTGAACAAGAAGAAGAACAGCAAGCGCCGCAGCCGGAGCGATTGATCAGTCCGTATCGTCCTCTTCCCGTCCCTTGAGCGCCTGCTTGATGGACTCCACGATGTAGTTCTGCATGGAGGGCTTCTCGTTCTTCACCGCCCGGTAGACCAGGCACGGGAGCTTGAGCGAGATCTGAACTCCGTTCTCGTCCAGCGTGCCCAGCCACTTCTCGAACTCGGCCCAGTTCTTGAAGGTGGAGGGTTTGATGGCCCCGCGAGCGTAGAGTTCGATGAGGTTCACCTCGTCCTTGAGCTTGAACAGCACGTCGCGCTCATCGAAGTCCTTGAAGTCACTGTAAGCAAAAAACTTCACCTCTCCGGCATCCTGCCCCGCCCCCTTGATGCTGATCTCCGGCTCCTTGTTGCAGCGCATCATGATGTAGTCGTTGCGACCCTTGAAATGGAAGGCCAGGATCGGATCGCTACGGCGATCGTTGTCGGACGGTGTTTTCAGGCTGCGGTAGACCCTGCGAGCGATCTGCTCGTTGGACGAGTGCATGTCACCCCCAATAGGCGGAAGTTACGATAAGCATATCCGTAGTATAGTTCTCCATATATCTCATTTCAATCCCCTTGGAACCGGGCAGGGGCCACACCGGCTGTCGGATTCTGGTCAGTCCAGGCTCCTTCCTATGAAAAATGCACATTATCTGGGCATCTTCTTCAATTTATGGATATTCATTCTTTGACGTTTTCTATCAAATAACTAAGTTTACCCAGATTGTGTTCCTGGAACTACATATTCCCGGTGAGAGACGGCCGATGAAGAACGAGACAGCCTCGGCAAGTGCCACAGAATACGGACGATACGCACTGACCGCCGGCGTGCTGGCAGCGTGCATGGGGTTGCTCGCGGCCGCCGCTCCACCGTCTGCTCGGCTGTCCCGCGATCTCCAGGCCCTCGAGCTGATCGCCAGCGCCGAGGGAGCGGTCGATGTCATCATCGCCTACGCCGGTTCCGAGACGGGAAGCCGTCGCCGCGCCAGCGTGCAGGCGCTGGGAGGGATCCATCGCCGGGATCTTGGCCTCATCCACGGCATGGCCGCGCGTGTGCCCGTCGCCGCTCTGGGCGCCATTGCCCGGCAGCCGGACGTGCTCTCCATCACCCTGGACAACGAGATCACCACGGCAAGTGACATCGCAGTCCCCGCCGTGGGGGCGACCCTGGCGCGGCAGCTGCACGGCGTGGACGGGGCCGGCATCCGCATTGCCGTCCTCGATTCCGGGGTGGAGCCGGTCTCCGCCCTGGAGGGACGCATCGTAGGCTGGGTCGACCTGGTGCAGCCGCAAGCCCCGACTCCCGCCGATCCCTTCGGCCATGGAACGCATGTGGCCGGACTCATCGCCGGATCGCAGCTGGAGATCCTGGACCCGGGTCAGAAACGCTCCTTCGGCGGTGTCGCACCGGGCGCCGAGATCGTCTCGGTGAGAGTGCTGGATCACCTGGGGCGCGGCCGTGTCAGTGATGCCATTGCGGGTCTCGACTGGGTGGTCGCCCGCGCAGCGGAGCTCAACATCCGCATCGTCAACCTGTCTCTGGGGCACCCGGTGCGCGACCCCGCTGCTCACGACCCTCTGGTAAGGGCCTGTGAGCAAGCCTGGAGCGCCGGGCTCCTGGTGGTGGTATCGGCAGGGAACCTGGGACGGGAGGCAGAACCGTTCGGAACGGTGACCAGTCCCGGTAACTCCGCGCTGGTGCTCACCGTGGGTGCGCTCTCCCATCAGGGCACCCTGGCGCGCAGCGATGATGTCGTGACCAGCTACTCCTCCCGTGGTCCGAGCCGCTTCGACACGGTGGTCAAGCCCGACCTGCTCGCCCCTGGCGATCAGCTCGTCTCGCTACGCTCACCGCTGTCGTTCCTGGACCGACGCTATCCGGAGAACCGGCTGGGCTCCCATTCGCGCGGCGCAGGAGATGCCGAACTCTTCCGCCTCAGCGGAACCAGCATGGCGGCCGCGGTGGTCTCGGGCAGCGCTGCCCTGCTGCTGTCCCGTGATCCGGGCCTCACTCCGGCGGCCCTGAAGGCCACGCTCATGCAGTCTGCGGAGAAGCTGGGCGACAACATCTTCACGCAGGGCGCCGGCCGGCTGGATGTCATGGCGGCGATGGATCTGGATGGTCGGCTGGACGGAACCCGTTCGGCCCGAGCCCTGCGCGATGACCTCACCGTTCATGTGGTCGAGGATCCCGGGTGGAACACCGACCCTGCCTGGGACCTGGAAGCCATCTACGGACCCGCGGCCCAGTGGGGTGCCTCCACCCTGTGGGATCGTCACGCGCTGTGGTCGGGCGAGACCGGGGGACAGGTGGTGTGGCAAGTGCCCGACCCGGCGCAGCCGGAGTCCCAGCGCGCGTGGCGTCAGATTCGCGATGCCGCATCCCGGAGTGTGGTGTGGCAACTGGTGGACTCGCCCCTACCCGGCCATGACGCCGCGGACAACGGGAGCGTAGTCCCCCAGGGGCGGCCCGGCGATCCACCCCCTCCGCTGCAGCCGACGGACAACTTCTTGAGCAATGAGAGTGTGGTCTGGCAGGGACGCCCCACCTCGCTCTCCGATCCCGACCAAGACGTGCTGGGCGCACAGAGTGTGGTCTGGCAGAGAACCGATAGCATACTTCGCATCCTTAGCCGGGGCGACGGAGAGACGCCATGATTCTGGGCCTTACCGGACCGTGGGCCGCGATGCTGCTGGCCGTGGCCGTGGCGGCACTGGCCGGCATGGGCTATGCCTGGCGGCGGCACACCCGATCTGCGCCAGGCGACGGCCAGCTGGAAGAGACAATACCTGAACCGAGAGACGTGCCGGCACTGCCGCCGGCGAAGCCTGAGCCGGAGGTCTCCTCTCCCTCCTGGGTGGACGACCTCACCGGCCTGCCGGACCTGGCGTACCTGCGCAAGAAGTCCCGCGGCGCCCAGGAAAAGCCTTCGCCCCTGACGCTGCTCACCATCTCCGTGCAGGGTAAATCGGCAAACCAGCCGACGCCCGGCGACCGGGCCCTGGCGGAGGTGGCGGATACGGTGAGGAGCGTTCTTCGCGCCGGCGATACCTGCATACGCGCAACCTCCGGTCAACTGATGGCCGTGCTACCCGGGCTGGACGCCGATACGTCGGGGAACCTGGTGACCCGGGTGAAACACGCGGTGGAGTCGCTCGCGCTGGTGACACATTCCGGGGGTGAGATCCGGCTGGCCGTACAGGTGGGACGCGCCTGCGCTCCGCAAGATGGAACCGATCTGGACGCGCTTCTCGTTGCCGCCCGCGAGGACGTCGAACGGGGCCGGGTGCTGCACGGGGGCAGCGCCGTGGAGCGTATCTCCCGCGCCGCCCCCATCATACCCAACTAGTCTGGAGTTCCCGCGACGCGACCCAGCCGGAACACGGCCGATAGAGGGCTGCTGCGCCTACGTCCACCCAACCGCACAGTCTCCAGCGCCCCGGCCAGACGCACGCGATGGGCTCCAGTCTTCGCCTGGGGGAGCTCTCGGCCGTGGCGGGCAGCGGGGTCATCCACCGAGCAGTCGGTCGAGTCCATCGCCGTGCCAGCGCGGCAGTGAGTCCGCCGCGGCGACGCTTCCCACCAAGCGGGCCGCGACGACCCCCAGAGAGGCGGGTCCCAGTGCCTACCCGGCATCTTCGCAGAATCGAAATTGGTTGCCCTAACGTGCGGCTGGAGTGTCCTGCATACCTGCAAGGGGTCTTCACCCGAGTTCCTGCAGTGTTGCATGACTTTACTCCCGGCCAAATGAATAAGTCGCTACGAATGAGGCTATTCGGGCCGATCCGCCGCGAGGCGGCCTCGGGCATGATTCTTGCTTTTTCGGACCACAAGGACTCTGGCTGCGAGGTTCTTGTTTCGTCACAACCGTAATGGGGTGAGGAGCAGGGCCGGTAAGGCCTCACCCCGATATGCAGTCGCTCAAGGCACACAAGGTTCGACCCGGATGGCGTGATCAATATTTCGTTGCGTTGGGGGTATCAGGCCACGTTGGATCCTGCTGCCCACCCTAGATCTGCGGCTGGTCTCAGTTCTGCTCGTGGAAGAACCATTCGCAGGGAGTTCCTTGGCCTTGCCCTGACTCTCCTCTGGTCTTCGCTTCTCTGCAATCCCGCGACCGCGTCGCAAGGATCAAAGATCGGCGGCTCAGTACATCAGCGGCTCGAAACTAACGACAGCGTCCGTGTGCTGATCTTCCTGCACATGCCGATTGTACAGCCCGGCCAACGTACCCGAATGTTCCAGGAGGTGGCCTCAGCGCAGAATAGTGTCCTCGAACTCCTGAGCGTGTCCGAGTTCACGCCACACCATCAATTCCGGGCAATCCCAGGGCTTGTCGGCGAGGTCACGGAGGAGGGTTTGCGGAGACTGGAGAGGATGCCATCCGTCCTGCGTATCGATCTGGATGAGGGAGGGACGGGCAGTTTGACGCAATCTGTTCCTCTCATCAACGGCGACCAGGTTCAGGCCCTGGGGTTCACCGGAGCAGGCATTACGGTAGCGATTCTGGACTCCGGCCTCGACACGGATCATCCGGATCTTCTTGACGATCTGGTCGACGAGGCGTGTTTTTGCTCTGGAGGATCCGGTTGTTGCCCGAACGGCTTGACCACCCAGTTCGGAGCGGGCGCTGCGGAGGACGATCACGGACACGGCTCCAACGTTACGGGCATCATCACGTCGGCAGGATCTGAAGTTCCCCTCGGTGTTGCGCCAGATGCCAAGATTGTTGCAATCAAGGTCCTCGATAGCACCAACAGTTTCTGCTGCAGTAGTGACATCGTTGCCGGCCTGGATTGGATCATCGTGAATCGGCCTGATGTAGACATCGTCAACATGAGCCTCGGGACGTTCGCCCTCTTTTCCGGTAGCTACGATTTCGCAACGTCCTACACACTGGCGTTTGCCTCGGCCATCAACACGCTTCGCGCCAATGGCGTTGTTACCTTCGCTTCATCCGGGAACAATGGCTCCGGGACCCAGATGACCGCGCCTGCATGCGTGAGCAACACGGTCTCCGTCGGGGCCGCTTGGGATGGGAGAGAGGGATTCGTCACGCAATTCGGCTGTACCGACAAGACCTCAGCCGATCTCGTCACTTGTTTTTCCAACAGCAACGCGTCTACCGATCTCTTCGCCCCGGGCGCGCCGATCACTTCAGCTTGGCTGCTCGGGGGCACATCCACATTCTACGGGACCAGCCAGGCGTCACCTCATGCCGCTGCTTGCGCAGCGGACCTCCTTCAGGCATTTCCGTCCCTGGACCCTTCGACGCTGGAGGCAACTCTCGAGGCGACGGGGGTCCCTGTGACCGACTCGACCAATGGGTTGACGTTCCCGAGGGTGGATTGTCAGGCGGCCCTCGAATTCATCTGCGTCGATAGCGACGGTGATGGCTACGGATTTCCGTCGAGCCCCCAGTGTCCCGCCGGGGGCCTCGAGGACTGTGACGACGTCGATCCGGATACCTATCCCGGAGCCCCCGAGATTTGTGACGGTGTCAATAACAACTGTACTGACCCGGCCTGGCCTTCACTACCGCCCGGCGAACTCGACGCGGATGGTGACGGCATCGTTGATTGCAACGACGAATGCCCCGCCGATCCCTCCAAGAGCGTCGCCGGTGCCTGCGGCTGCGGAGTGCCGGACACGGATACCGATGCCGACGGAACGGCGGACTGTCTGGATGGCTGTCCCACGGACCCAGCCAAGATCGCCACCGGCGCCTGTGGGTGCGGCGTCGCTGACACGGATACCGACGCCGACGGAACAGCGGATTGCAACGACGAATGCCCGGCCGATCCCTCCAAGAGCGTCGCTGGTGCTTGCGGCTGCGGAGTGCCCGAGACGGACACCGATGGCGACGGCACGGCGGACTGTCTCGATGCCTGTCCCACGGACCCAGCCAAGATAACCCTTGGTGCCTGTGGCTGCGGTGTCGCTGATACGGACTCTGACGCCGATGGCACGGCGGACTGCAATGACGAATGCCCGGCCGATCCCTCCAAGAGCGCCGCTGGTGCCTGTGGCTGCGGAGTGCCCGAGACGGATACCGATGCTGACGGCACGGCGGACTGTCTGGATGCCTGTCCCACGGATCCTGCCAAAGTCGCGCTTGGTGCCTGTGGGTGCGGCGTCGCTGACACGGATACCGACGCCGACGGAACAG
>CBDVAL010000030.1:0-21036 GCA_965371955.1 uncultured bacterium
CGAGCCCCGGGGCGGCGCACTCAGTCAGTCCACCAGATGGGAGAGAGACTTTAAATCCAGCATCTGGTCCCAGTACAGCCACAGCAGGATCAGGGCCATCAGCGCCGCACCGGCAAGAATGTAGGGGAGCATGTCCGAGAGCTTGCGGATGGGCACCGCGGTCCCCTTGAACGCCGCGGCCTCCGGAAGCTCCAGGCCACGGCTATGAATGACCCGTTCCAGCGTCGCCTCGAGATTGGCCACCCGGAACGGCTTGCGCAGGTATTCCACCACCCCGCGGCTCCAGGCCATGGCCTTCAGGTCCAGGCTCGAGCGTCCCGTTAGCATGAGCACCGGCACCATGGGATCCACTTTGTGCAGCTGGTGAGTGAGTTCGATGCCATCCATGTGCGGCATGGAAAGATCCGTGATCACCACATCATGACGGTGGTCCCGGAAACGTTCCAGAGCCTCGACGCCGTCGCGGGCCTCATCCACCTGGTAACCCATCGAACACACCGATTCGCGGATCACCTCGCGAGCGTCGGGCTCGTCGTCCACGATGAGGATGCTGGTCAACCCGAATTCTGGGCGGCGGATTGCTTGGCAAACGCGCCGTTCTTGAGCGGAATACCGAGGCGTTTCATCTTCTCGATGAGCGTGGTGCGCTTGACGTTCAGCAGGCGAGCGGCCCGGGTCTTGGTCCAGCTGGCAGACTCCAGGGCCTGGTACACCAGCCGTCCCTCGAAGTCCGCCAGGACGCGATCCAGAAAGATCCCGTCGGCGTCGATGCGCACTGCCGGCATGATCATGCGATCCGCGCGCTGCAGTTCCTCCGGCAGGTCCTCCAGTCCCAGGACATCGCGCCCGCCCGACAGCACCACGGCGCGCTCCACCACGTTCTCCAGCTGACGGACGTTTCCAGGCCAGCCGAAGTTCATCAGGCAGCGCATGGCCTCCTGCTCGAAGCGCTGCAGACCGGAGCCGCGCTCCTGCGAGAACTTCTCCAGAAAGTGGCGCACCAGCAGCGGAATGTCGTCACGCCGTTCACGCAGCGACGGCAGCACGATCTGGATGACGTTGAGCCGGTAATAAAGGTCCTCACGGAAGCCCTTGGACTCCATCTCCTGTTTGAGATCCAGGTTGGTGGCGGCGATGATCCGGACCTCCACCTTCTTGCGCTCGGTGGCGCCCAGGGGCGTGAACTCACGCTCCTGCAGCACCCGCAGGAGCTTGACCTGCAAATGGGGGCTCATGGTGCCCACCTCATCCAGGAACAGCGTTCCCCCGTCCGCCTGCGCAAAACGTCCAGGCCGCGTGCCCACCGCATCGGTGAAGGCGCCCTTGACATGTCCGAACAGCTCGTCCTCCAGCAGGTTGTCCGGCAGCGCCCCGCAATTCACGGCCACGAAGGGTCCGTCCCGCCGATCCGAACGATGATGCAAGGCACGGGCGATGAGCTCCTTGCCGGTGCCGCTGTCGCCGCTGATCAGCACGGTGCTCTTGGTGGGTGCCACGGTCTCGATGAGCTGGAAGATGCGCTGCATCTCCCGGTTTGTCCCGACGATATTCTTGTGCGAGAAGCGCTCCTCGATCTGCGTGCGCAGTGCCCGGTTTTCCTGGCGCAGCTTGCGGCCCTCCAGGGCACGCTCGATGGACAGGTGGAGTTCCTCCCAGTCACGCACCGGCTTGGTGAGGAAGTCATGGGCGCCCATCTGCAGGGCCTGCACCGCGGTCTCGATGCTACCGTGCGCCGTGAGCACGATGACCACAAGATCGGGGTAGAGACGCAACGCCTCCTGCAAGACCTCCATGCCGTCGACCTCCGGCATTCTCAGATCCACCAGCATCACGTCAAAAACATGGGTCCGGATCACCTCCAGAGCCCGGGCGCCCTCCTCGGCCACGGTGACGTCGTAGCCAAACGAGTCAAGCTGGCCGGTGAACACCTCCCGGGTCGCTGCATCATCATCAACGAACAGGATTCGCGCGGACAAGTTGTCCTCCCTCCGTGGCCCCGGGTCGGGGCGTCAATCCTGGTTGTAGAGCAGGGTTCGCTCCACCTGGAGTGTCACCAGGGGAATCTGAATCTCCTCGCGGGTGCGAAAGTCCCGGGTCGCCACGAATTCCCGCTCGCGATCGTCCTCGTCGTAGCAACCCATGATGGCCTGGTTGCCGCGCTCGACGATCTGGCGCTGGATGGCGCGCACGCGATCGGCGGTGGCAACGATGAGCACCTGGAAGCCGGCCCCCCGCTCTTCCACCACCAACTCCTGACGCTGCTCGCCCATCACCTGGGCGATGGCGCCGGATGCGGCCTCGAAGACCTGCCGGTGACCTATCTCGCCGTACTTCTGCCGGTGGACCATCAACGCCTTGGCGTCCAGGGCCAGATAGCTGACTCCACAAGCCTTTCCCTCGTTGATGGTGTGGTCCAGCGCCTCCTGGAGCACGGCGCTTCCGTGGCCGGCGTCGCGGTCCCGGCCGCCCGGCTCTGCGCGCTGCAGTAGCCGCTCCACTACCTTCTCCAGCATGGGCGTGTTGAACGGCTTGGTGATGTACTCGTCGGCGCCGCAATCCTGGCCCCAGTAGCGGTCCTCCTCCTGGTTCTTCGCGGTCAGCAGGATCACCGGGATCTCCGACGTCTTGGCGTCGGACTTGAACAGGCGGCATACCTGGAAGCCGTTCCGCCGCGGCATCATCACATCCAGGATGATGAGATCCGGACGCACACGTTCGGCCAGCCGGATGGCCTCATCGCCGTCTGCCGCGGCAAGCACCTCGTAACCCTTCCACTCGAAGTTCAGCTGCAGGACGTTCCGGATGTTGTCGCTATCATCCGCCACCAGAATCTTGTGGTTCACTGGCTTGCTCCCTCGGTCTCCGGGGCCACAAAGCGAGAGGTGATTTCATTGAGAAGGTTAGCCATGCGCTCCGTACTCTCGCTCACGATGCGAAGCAGCCTTTCTTGTCTTTCCTCGTCGGCATCACCCATCCGGCCGGAGAGCAGGAGATCGCTCGCACCCATGAGGGAGGTGAGAGGAGTGCGAAGATCATGCGTCAGGTGCGCGACGAACTGACGCACGCGCTCGTCCACGCGCTCCGACTGTTCCACGGGCTCCACCGTGAACAGCGTCCTCCCGTCGGCCAGCGCGGAGGCGGACAACCGCGACCCGCCGGCATCCTCGCCGCTGGATTCGAAACATTCCGAGGCGATGGGGCCGGCATCGCGGCAGCGCTGTGCCAGGGAGCTGAGGCGACGGGAGCGCCGGTCCGGACTGGCCAGCAGGGTGCCCTGCAGGAGTTCCTGCGCGCGCTGCGTCTGCAGGACCTCGTTCCCCTGGCCATCCACCACCACGACGCCCACCGCGAGATGTTCCAGCAATTCCTTTTCATCAGCTGGGAGCACGGGTATCCTCCTCCTCATCCCTCATGGCACCTTGGGACGGTGTCAACGGTTCCACCCCCCTGTCAGAGCAAGTGACATGCCAGAATACTTACACCGTGTCGCGAATTGAAAAGCGCTTCAGGGCAGGGAATTCCAGGATAGCGAGATCCGGCACCGGACTCGAATGTCAAAAAATTGGCAACATCCGGCGCCGATTGGTGCCACTTTTTGTCATGCAATTGACGGCGAGGAGCGCGGCATGCTCGCACGACGATCGGCGAGGATTGGAGCGGGCAACGGGGATCGAACCCGCGACTTCAAGCTTGGGAAGCTTGCACTCTACCACTGAGTTACGCCCGCTCCGGGCTAGGAGCCTGTCCGAGAGCGAGGAGCCTACCAGAGCCCCGAAAAGACTGTCAATGGAGGGCTTCCCGAGGTCGTTCCGAGGCATGGATCCAGCCGCCGCCCAGCACCTCCCCGTCGCGGTAGAGGACCACCGCCTGCCCGGGGCTGATGGCCCGCTGCGGCTCCTGAAACTCCACGTGAAACTCGCCGCCGGGCAGGGGAATCACCCTTCCGCTGGCTCCCGCATGCCGGTAGCGCACGCGCACCGACGCCTCGAACGGCTCGGAAGGGGTCTCCTCGAAGATCCAGTTGGCGTTCCGGGCCACCAGGCCGCTGCAGTACTGCTCGCTCTCCTCCCCCACCACCACGCGCCGGTTCCCCGGGTCGAGGGAGAGCACATACAGCCGACGCTGCGACGCCACGCCCAGCCCGCGCCGCTGCCCCACCGTGAAGTGCGACACTCCGGCGTGTCGCCCGAGCACCTTCCCGGCCCCGTCCACCACCTCCCCCGACTGGTCGGTCCCGGGCGCATCGCGCGCCAGCACATCACGATAGCTCCCGCCGGCCACGAAGCACAGATCCCGGCTCTCGGGCTTTTCCGCCACCGGGAGATCGAACTGCCGCGCCAGCTCACGCACTTCCTCCTTGCGCAGTCCGCCCAGCGGGAACACCGCCGCCGCCAGCTGCTCCTGGGACAGGTCGAAGAGGAAATAGGACTGGTCGCGATCCCGGTCGACGCCGACGCGCAGCCGCCAGCGCCCGCGCTGCTCGAGGAAATCCACACGTGCGTAGTGGCCGGTGATCACCCTGCCCGCACCCAGCGTGCGGGCGCGCTCCAGCAGACGACCGAACTTGAGGGTGGAGTTGCACGGAATGCATGGTATGGGCGTGCGCCCGTGACGGTACTCGGCTGCGAAGTAGTCCAGCACATGCCGCCGGAAGTCGGCCTCGAAGTTCATCACGTAGTGCGGGATGCCCACGCGCTCGGCGACACGGCGCGCGTCGGCGAGATCGGCAGGCGTACAGCAACGGCCGAAACTGCTGCCACCGTTCTCGGTCTGGTCGTAGAGTTGCATGGACAGGCCGACCAGGTCACCGCCCTGGCGCGCCGCCAGCGCAGCCGAGACCGAGCTATCCACCCCGCCGCTCATGGCCACCACAGAACGCTCTCCAGCCGCCGCGTTCACGCCAACACCTCCGCAGGTGCCGACGGCGCCAGTGCGCGCTGGAAGATCTGCACCGCCTCATCGATCTCAGCTCGTGTATTGTCCGGCCCGAGGCTGAAGCGCAGTGAGCCGGCTGCCAGCGACTCGGGCACTCCCATGGCCGCCAGCACGGTCGACGGCCTCATGGTGCCCGTGGAGCAGGCGGAACCCAGCGACACCGCCACGCCCTCGAGATCCAGGCGCATCACCGCTGCCTCGCCGTCCAGGCCGGGGAACCCCACCAGCGTGGTGTTGGGCAGCCGGGCGGCGCCGGCCCCATGGACCACCGCCCCCGGCCACGACTCCAGCAGCAGCCGCTCGAGATGGTCGCGCAGGTTCGCCAGCTCCTTCTGCAGCCTCTCCTGTGCCTCGGCGGCGTGGCACGCCGCAGCCCCCAGCCCCACCGCGCCGGCGACGTTCTCGCTGCCGGAGCGCCGATTCGACTCCTGACCGCCGCCATGCAGGAGCGCAGCGAGGCTCACGCCCTGACGCACCCACAGCGCACCGATGCCGGTGGGGCCATGCATCTTGTGCCCGGACAGGCTCAGCAGGTCGGCGCCCAGATCGCCGACGTCCACGGGCAGTCGCCCCGGGGCCTGTGCTGCGTCCACGTGCAGCGCCACGCCTGCCGCACGGCAGACCGCGGACAGCTCCCGGATGGGCTGCACCACTCCCGTCTCGTTGTTGGCCAGCATCACGGAGACCAGCGCCGTCCCGGGCTGCAGCAACCGGCGCAGATCGCCGGGATTCACCCGGCCCTGTGCGTCCACGGGGAGGCGCCCCACGCTCACACCACTGCCCCCAAGATGGTCCGCGGCGTTGGCCACCGAGGGATGCTCCACCGTGGACAGGATCAAGCCGCCGTTGCGCGCGGCCATCACACCCTGCAGGGCCAGGTTGTTGGCCTCGGTGGCCCCGCTGGTGAACACCACCTCGCGAGGTTGTGCGCCCAGCAGGGTTGCCACCTGCTCCCTGGCCTCCTCCAGCGCCTGCCGGGCTCTACGCCCGGCGGCGTGCACGCTGGAGGGATTGCCCCTGGGTCCGTCCAGAAACGGCAACTGGGCCCGGGTCACCGCGGGGAGCTGCGGTGTGCTGGCGTTGTGGTCCAGATAGATGGCTGGCATGAAGTGTGTGCGGAGGCAAGGGGGCCCCGCCGCCCTGGTCACGGCAGACTATCGGAGAAACCCCTTGTGAATCAAGGGCCTGCGCCGCTTCGGGGAACCCGCATCGCTTGACGCTCCGGAGCCCCGATGCTAACGTGCATGGCTCTTCGCTCCCCGTATGCTTTGACACGTGAGTCCCGCCGAGGGGACCTCCCCACACAACCGGATCAGGCGAAATGGCAGACAAGGAAACCAGCGGACAGTCGGCCCTGAACATCAAGTCCACCATTAACCTGCCGAAGACCGCTTTCCCCATGAGGGCCGGCCTGCCCCGCCGCGAACCGGAATGGTTGGCCCGCTGGGACAAGACCGATCTCTACGGACAGATCCGCAAGGTCCGCAAGGGGCGCAAGCCGTTCCTGCTCCATGACGGTCCGCCCTATGCCAACGGCAACATCCATCTCGGCCAGGCACTCAACAAGATCCTCAAGGATGTCGTGGTGCGCTCGCGCAACATGATGGGTTACGACGCCGCATACATCCCCGGCTGGGACTGCCACGGGCTGCCGATCGAGCGCCGGGTGGACAAGGAGCTGGGCGCGCGCAAGAGGGAGATGTCAGCCCTCGAGATCCGCAAGGCCTGTCGCGCGAGCGCCGAGAGTTTCATCGAGGTCCAGGCCGAGGAGTTCCGCCGGCTCGGCGTATTGTGGGACCGCAAGAATGGCCGCATCTACCGCACCATCGATGGATCGTATGAGGCGGCCATCGTCCGGCAACTGGGACGGTTCTTCGAGGAAGGATCGGCCTACTACGGCCTCAAGCCGGTGCACTGGTGCGCGACCTGCCGCACCGCCCTGGCGGAGGCCGAGGTCGAATACTCCGATCACGTCTCCCCCGCGGTCTATGTGAAGTTCCCCCTTCTCAACGCGGCCGAACGGTTCGCGGAACTCGAGGGGCGCGACGCTGCGGTGATCATCTGGACCACGACTCCGTGGACCCTTCCTGCCAACCGCGCGGTGGCGCTGCATCCGGAACACGAGTACGTGCTGCTGGAGGCGGCGGGCGAGGTCTACCTGCTGGCGCGTCATCTCCTGGAGCCGGTGGCGCAGAAGCTGGGCTGGAAGGACCACCGGGTGCTGCGCACCCTGCCGGGCTCCGATCTGGGCCCCTCGGGGTCCGGACTGGACGGCGCCCTCCTCAGCCGCCCGCCGTACGGCGAGCAGCCGTCACCCCTGGTGCTGGCGAAGCACGTCAACCTGGAGCAGGGGACCGGTGCGGTGCACACCGCCCCCGGACACGGCGCCGACGACTTCTATCTGGGGCAGCAGCTGGGCCTGGAGACCTATGCGCCGCTCGATGATGCAGGGCGCTTCACCGAGGACGCGCCGGCGTTCCAGGGCCAGCAGGTGCTGGATGCCAACCACAGCATCGTCGCCGACCTGAAACAACGTGCTCTGCTGCTGCATCACGAGGACTACGGCCATTCGTATCCCCATTGCTGGCGCTGTCGCAACCCGGTGTTGTTCCGCGCCACCGAGCAATGGTTCATCTCCATGGACGCCACCAACTTGCGCAGCCGCGCGCTGGAGGAGATCCGCAAGGTCAACTGGACCCCGGCGTCCGGCGAGGCCCGCATCACCGCCATGGTGGAGAACCGTCCGGACTGGTGCATCTCGCGCCAACGTACCTGGGGCGTTCCCATCCCGGTGTTGCGCTGCCCGGAGGGTCATCCGTACAGCAAGCCGGACCTGTTCGAGCACGTGGCCGAGCTGTTCCTCCACCATCCCGGCGGCTCCGACGCCTGGTTCGAGGAGGGTGAGGCGGCCGAGCGCGCCCGCATCCCACCCGGTGCGAAGTGCGACGAATGCGGCCAGGAACCCTCCCGGGCCGAGCGGCACATCCTGGACGTGTGGTTCGAGTCGGGTGTCTCCCACGCCGCGGTGATGGGAAGCTCGGAGGAACTCCCATGGCCTGCGGATCTCTACCTCGAAGGACACGACCAGTACCGCGGCTGGTTCCAGTCGTCCCTGCTGGTGGCGGTCCAGGATCGCGGCAAGGCGCCGTATCGATGCGTGGTGGCCCACGGCTTCACCCTGGACGGCGAAGGACGCAAGATGTCCAAGTCGCTGGGAAACACGGTCTCGCCACTGGACGTCGCCGAGAAACACGGCGCCGAGATCCTGCGACTGTGGGTGGCCCAGGTGAACTTCCTCGACGACATGCGCATGTCGGAGAAGAACCTGGCGCGCCTGGGTGAGGCATACCGCAAGATCCGCAACACCTTCCGCTACCTGCTGGGCAATCTCTCCGACTTCGACCCCAACGAGCACTCCATCCCGGTGGACGAGTTGCTGGAGATCGATCGCTGGGCGTTGCATCAGCTCAACCAGCTGTCCGACCGCGTGGTGCGCGCTTACCGGCGCTACGAGCTGCACACCGTCTACCACTCGCTGCTGAACTTCTGTTCCGTGACCATGAGCTCGCTCTACCTGGACATTCTCAAGGATCGGCTGTACACCGCCCCGGCGGACTCGAGCGCGCGGCGCTCGGCGCAGACCACGCTGCAGCGCATCGCCGAAGGACTGTGCCGCCTGATGGCGCCCATCCTGTGCTTCACCGCCGAGGAGGTCTGGTCGCACCTGCCCGTGGCCGGGCGGCGGTGTGATTCGATCCATCTGGCCGAGTTCCCTGCGGCTGTGAACCTGGCCGAGGAGCCCGAGATGCTGGAGCGCTGGTCGCGCCTGTGGCAGGTTCGCGAGGAGATCTCCCGGGCGTTGGAGCGGGCACGACAGGAAAAGTTGCTGGGCAACTCCCTGGAGGCGGGGATCACCCTGGAAGCGGACGATGAACTCCGTGCGTTCCTCGAAAGCTTCGGCGAAGACCTGCGCTATTACTTCCTGGTCTCGCAGGTGAGCTTCGGGCCGGCCGGCGATGCCGCGTACCGCGGTGAGCAGCTTTCCCTGGGAATCCGCGTGCAGCGTGCTGCAGGTTCCAAGTGCGAGCGCTGCTGGATGTACTCCGCGAAAGTCGGCGAGGCGCGGGACTTGCCCGGCCTGTGCGAGCGCTGTGTCCCGGTGGTGGAGGGACTGCGGCCGGCCGATGCCCTCTGACGCCGCGCGCCGCCCCAGCTTTCCCCTGGCCATGATGGCCGTGGCCGCCGGCACGGTGATCCTGGATCAGGCCAGCAAGTACCTGGTAACGACCTACCTGGCGCCCGGTGATCGTTGGACCGTCCTGGAGGGCTGGTTCCAGATCCGCTTCATCACCAATCCCGGCGGGTTGTTCGGATCGTTCCGGAATCTACCGGGTCCGTGGCGCGTTCTTGTGTTCAGCGTCATCCCGCTGCTGGCGTCGGCGGGGCTGCTGGTCTTCCTGCTGCGCACCAGACCGGCGCAGCGCATGCTGCGTACCGGTCTGGCGTTCATCCTGGGCGGGGCCGTGGGCAACCTGATAGACCGGCTGCGACTGGGGTACGTCATCGACTTCCTCGACGTCTACTGGAGGGATCACCACTGGCCCGCGTTCAATGCCGCTGATACCTCCATCTGCATTGGCGTGGGTTTGATCCTGCTGGATGCCTTCATGAGCCCCGTCAAGGAGCCTGAGGCCGCAACATCGGCGCCTGAGCCGCGCGGCCCAACGAGCTGAGAGCAAGCAGATGCATCCCATCCTCATCGATCTCGGCCGGCTGGAGCTACCCACGTACGGCGTCCTGCTGGCCGCCGCTTTCCTGCTGGCGTTGTGGCTCATGGGCAGGCTGGCACGCCGAGAAGGCATCGAGGCCGACCACATCAGCAACCTATGGGTCACCATGTTGCTGGCGGGGCTCATCGGCGCGAAGGTCACGCTCTACCTGGTGGAGTGGCGGATGTACTGGGAGAACCCCGCGAACTTCCTGTACACCTGGCGCTCCGCCGGGGTCTACTACGGCGGCTTCCTGGCGGCAGCCGTCGCCGCCGGCCTCTACTTGGGCCGGCACGGCCTGCCCCTGGGCAAGGTGTTCGATCTGGTGGCTCCGGCACTGGCGCTGGGACAGTCGGTGGGTCGCTGGGGTTGCATGGCCGCCGGCTGCTGCTTCGGAAAACCGGCGGAGATCCCCTGGGCTGTCACCTTCACCGACCCCCGCGCTCACCAGATCACAGGCGTCCCGCTGCACCAGCCGCTCCACCCCACCCAGGCCTATCTGTCCCTCAACGCACTGCTGCTGTGCGGCGTCCTGCTTCTGCTCCTGCGTGCCAAGCGGGCCTGGCGCTGGCCGGATGGCATGGTGTTCTGGGCCTATGTCCTGCTCTATGGAGCCTCGCGTTTCGTTCTGGAGTACTACCGCAACGACGACCGCGGCCAACTCGGTGCGCTGTCCACGTCACAGTTCCTCGGCCTGATCGCCGTGGCTGCGGCCACGGTGGCGCTGACCGTGCTGGCCCGGCGCCGGCGAAGCGACCCGTGAGATGAACGTGAGAACCCGTTTCATAACCTCCTCCTGCCGTCGGCCGGCTGCGACGGGCCCGGACTGCGTTGCCACTTCTCCCCGATGCGCAAGGCATCGCGTCGGCGCGGCGCCTTGCCCGAACCCGCCTCGCTCGGCCTTGGGCCGACGAAGGAGGCTATGAAATGGGTTCTACCGAGCCCGAGCCGCTGCGGTTGCAGGCCGCCGAGGAGGCTGCCGGAGCGCGCCTTGATGCCTACCTGGCCCGGTCTCTGCCGCAATACAGCCGCTCCCGCCTGCAGGAATGGATCCGCGCCGGCCGGGTCATGGTGGATGGTAAGGTCGAGCGGTCCAACCACAGGCTGAGCGGTGGTGAGACCCTCGAGGTGCGCCCTGCCGTATCCGAGCCGGCCACGCTGGAGCCCGCGCACATCCCGCTCGACATCCTGCATCGCGACGACGACCTCCTGGTTCTGAACAAGGCCGCCGGAATGGTGGTTCACCCGGGCTCCGGCACCCGGGCAACCACGCTGGTGCACGCGCTCCTCGGGATGGGCGAGACCCTGTCCGGTGTCGGCGGGCCGGAGCGCCCGGGCATCGTGCACCGCCTGGACAAGGGCACCTCGGGCCTGATGGTGGTGGCACGCACCGACCGGGCCCACCGCGCCCTGTCCGACGCCTTCCGCGATAGAACCGTGGAGAAGGAGTACCGCGCCCTGTGCTGGGGCGTACCGCGCGATGAGGAGGGGAACATCGATCTGCCGCTGGGGCGGGACCCGAGGCGCCGGACGATGATGTCGGGCAGAGGGCGCAAGCTGCGCGAGGCACGCACCCGCTACCGGATTCTCAGCCGCTATACCGGCTTCGCCCTGTTGTCGCTGATCCTGGAGACCGGGCGAACGCACCAGATCCGCGCGCACCTCAAATCGCTGGGGCACCCGGTGGTGGGCGATGATGACTATGGCGGTGGCGGCTGGCGCGCGTTGCGCGAACCGGAACTACGAGACGCGCTGGCGGACTTCGACCGGCTGGCACTGCACGCCTACCGGCTGGCCTTCCGCCATCCCATCACCGGTGAGCGGCTGGAATTCGTGGCCCCGCTGCCGGAGAGGTTCGCCCACCTGGTGCAGTTGCTGGAGTCCCGGTGAGCGCCGCGCGGCCGGATCTGGTGGTCATCGGGCCCGGGCGCGTCGGCAGGGCGCTGGCCCGGGCGCTGCAGCGTGCCGGCTGGAGGATCCGCGCGGTGGCCGGGCGCCGCGCCCGTTCCCTGGCCCGGACGCTGGGCCCGGGCGTCAGCGCCCACCGCGTGGCCGCGCATGCTGTGATCCGTGGCGATGCGGTGCTGCTGGCGCTGCCCCAGGAGGCGCTGGCGGAGGTCGCCGGCTCCCTGCCGGAGGACGCCGTGGGCCGGCGCATCTTCCTGCATACCTGCGGGGGCGCCCCGGACGATGCTCTGGATCGGCTGCGCGCCGCCGGCGCCGCTACCGGCCGACTCCATCCACTCCACCCCTTCACGGGCGGGCAGCAAGACGCCGAACGCCTGCGCGGTGCGTCGTTCGCGCTGAGCGGCAGCGCCCGGGCGGTGGCGCTGGGCGAGCGCCTCGCCCGCAGCCTGGGCGGTAAGGTTCTCCGCCTGCCGGCCGGCGGCGAGGCCGCCTATCACCTGTCCGCGGTGCTGGCCTCGAACCTGGTGGTGGCTCTGGCCGCGGAGGCCGCGCACCTCGGCCCGCGCTGGGGCCAGACGCCGGCAGAAGCGCTGCAGGCCCTGCTGCCCCTGCTACGAGCCACCGTGGACCAGCTGCAACAGCACGGCCTGCCGGGCGCCCTCACCGGCCCGCTGGTGCGCGGCGAGTCCGGGACCATCCGCACGCACCTGGAACTGCTCCGGCGCGCGGGCCATGGCGAGCTGGCGGAGATCTACCGGCTGTTGAGCCGCACCGGGGTCGATCTGGCGCTGCGGGGAGGCCACCTGGATGCGCGGCAGGGGCGAGGCCTGAAGCGGCTCCTGGGCCGTCCCCACTCGTCCCGGAAAAGTGACTGAATACATTGAGGATCAACTGTCTCCTGGCCGACGCTTGGTGTATATTCCAGAGTGATCGGAAGTGGCGACACCCCCGGGGTCGGCATCGACCCCGCGGACCGCGGAGAGGCCGGATCGTCCGCCTTTCCTTGATGAAAGCCTCCCCCGGGGGCCGAGTACAGGGATCATGAGCGTCCAGACCGATCCACAGACGGAAAAGAGCAAGTCGGGCCCCAAGGTCAAGACCGCCGATCGCGTGATCATCCGCTTCGCCGGCGACTCGGGAGACGGCATCCAGCTCACCGGCAACCAGTTCACCGCAGCCACCGCGGTGGCCGGCAACGACCTGTCCACCCTGCCCGACTTTCCGGCCGAGATCCGGGCGCCTGCAGGCACCCTGCCGGGGGTCTCGGGGTTTCAGATCAGCTTCAGCAGCTATGACATCAATACGCCCGGCGACCTCCCGGAGGTGCTGGTCGCGATGAACCCGGCTGCGTTGCGCACCAACCTCAACGATCTGGTCCCGGGCGGGATGCTGGTGGTGAACACCGACGCGTTCCTGCGCGGCAACCTGACCAAGGCGGGCTACGACTCCAACCCGCTGGAGGACGGCAGCCTGGCGGACTATCGCCTGTTCGCCGTGCCGCTCACGGACCTCACCCGCAAGGCCCTGAGGGAGCTGGATCTCAAGGTCAAGGACAAGGACCGCTGCAAGAACTTCTTCGCCCTGGGGATGATGTTCTACCTCTACCAGCGCACCCTGAAGATCACCGAGCGCTGGATCGAGACGAAGTTCGGCAAGCATCCCATCCTGGTGGAAGCCAACAAGACCGCTCTCAAGGCGGGTTATGCCTACTGCGATGCCACCGAGGTCTTCCCCGAAGTCTACAAGGTGGCGCCTGCACCGTTCGAGAAGGGCCTCTATCGCAACATCATGGGCAACAGCGCGCTGGCCCTGGGGATGGTAGCGGCCTCGCAGAAGTCCGGGTTGCCGCTGTTCCTGGGCTCGTACCCCATCACGCCGGCCAGCACCATCCTGCACGAGCTGTCGCGCTACAAGGAGTTCGGCGTGGTCACGTTCCAGGCCGAGGACGAGATCGCCGCGGTGACGTCGGCCATCGGCGCCGCGTTCGCGGGCGCGCTGGCCGCCACCAGCACCAGCGGTCCCGGACTGGCCCTCAAGGGCGAGGCGCTGGGGCTTGCGGTGATGGTGGAGCTGCCGCTGGTGGTGCTGAACGTCCAGCGCGCCGGGCCCAGCACCGGGATGCCCACCAAGACCGAGCAGTCGGACCTGTTCCAGGCCCTGTTCGGCCGCAATGGTGAGGCGCCCATGCCGGTGCTCGCACCCTCATCGCCCGGCGACTGCTTCCACGTGGCGTACGAGGCCGCGCGCATCGCACTGCACTACATGACGCCGGTGCTGGTGCTCTCCGACGGCTATCTGGCCAACGGCGCGGAGCCGTGGCGCATCCCCAGTGCGGACTCGCTGGCGGCCATCACCCCGCAAGTTGTGCGCGAATCGCAGGGCAACGGCTTCCACCCCTATGTCCGTGACCCGGAGACCCTGGCACGCAACTGGGCCCTCCCCGGAACTCCCGGGATGGAGCACCGCATCGGTGGGCTGGAGAAGGAAGACGTCACCGGCAACGTCTCCTACGACCCGGAGAACCACGAGAACATGATCCGCCTGCGCGCCGAGAAGGTGGAGCGTGTGGCGCAAAGCTATCCGGCGCTGGAGGTGGACGGTGAGGACTCCGGACCCATCGTCATCGTCGGGTGGGGTTCGACCTGCGGCGCCATCAAGGGCGCGTTGCGTCGCCTGCGCAAGGACGGCCTGGCGGTGAGCCATATCCACCTGCGACACCTCAACCCACTGCACCGCGACCTGGGCGCCGCCCTGGGGCGTTTCGACAAGGTCCTGGTGCCCGAGATGAACATGAACCAGCTGGCGTTCTTGCTGCGCGGACGCTACCTCATCGACGCCATCGGCCATGCCAAAGTACAGGGACAGCCTTTCCGGTCCTCCGACATCGAGAACCGTGTCCGTCAGATCCTCGGATAGGGAGAGCGTTTCCATGCCTGCAACCACCACCCAGGAAGCACCGGCCGAGTTGACCAAGAAGGACTTCCAGTCGGACCAGGAGGTGCGCTGGTGCCCCGGCTGCGGCGACTACGCCATCCTCAACTCCTTCCAGACGCTGTTTCCGAAGCTGGGCATCCCCAAGGAGAACTTCGTGGTAGTGTCGGGGATCGGCTGCTCCAGTCGCTTTCCCTACTACATGGACACCTACGGCTTCCACAGTATCCACGGGCGCGCTCCGGCCATCGCCACGGGCCTCAAGATCCAGCGACCGGACCTGTCCGTATGGGTGATCACGGGAGACGGCGACGGGCTGTCCATCGGCGGCAACCATTTGATTCACGCGTTGCGGCGCAACGTGGGCCTGAAGATCATCCTGTTCAACAACCGGATCTACGGCCTCACCAAGGGTCAGTACTCACCCACCTCGGAGATTGGCAAGCACACCTCGTCCACGCCCATGGGCTCGTTGGACCGGCCGTTCAATCCCATCAGCCTGGCACTGGGTGCCGAGGCCTCGTTCGTGGCGCGCAGCGTGGACATCTACCGTGAGCACCTGCTGGAGACCTTGCAGCGCGCCGCGGAGCATGAGGGTTCGGCCTTCGTCGAGGTCTACCAGAACTGCAACATCTTCAACGACAAGGCATTCACCTTCATGACCGACAAGCCGATCCGCGACGACGAGCAGGTGGTCCTGGAGAAGGGCCAGCCGCTCATCTTCGGCGCCAAGCTGGACAAGGCCATCCGGCGTACGCCCGGTGGCCGGGGCCTGGAGGTAGTGCGGCTCACCGACGACCTCGATCGTTCGCAGATCCTTGTGCATGACCCGGGTCGCGCAAACCCGTCCTTCGCCTTCGAACTGAGCCGCATGGCCACGCCGGACTTCCCCACCCCCATCGGGGTGTTCCGCGATGTCCCGGTGAAGCCGCTGGAGGTGGGTATCCACGAGCAGATCAACGCCGCGCGCAAGAAGGCCGGGAAGCAACCGGATCTACAGGAGCTCCTGGGACGCTCCGAGACCTGGACCGTCGGCTGACTTCTTCCACAGAGGGGGAAACCATGAGCTGGGGCTTGCAGTCTCGTCTGGCGAGAGTGCTGCGTCCGGACACCGGACGCACGGTGATGCTGGCGGTGGATCACGGCTACTTCCTCGGGCCGACCTCGGGCCTGGAGAACGCCCGCTCCGCGGTGGAGCCGCTGCTTCCTTACGCGGATACTCTCATGTGCACCCGCGGCGTGCTACGCACGTCCGTGGACCCTCAGACCGCCACGCCGGTGGTGTTGCGGGTCTCCGGCGGCTCCAGCATCCTCAAGGAGCTTTCCAACGAGGATCTCGTCACGTCCATGGAGGAGGCGCTGCGGCTCAATGCAGCGGGCGTGGGCATGTCCCTGTTCGTGGGCGCCGAGTACGAGAAGCAGACCCTCACCAATCTGGGGCTCCTGGTGGACGAGGCCGAGGGAGTGGGCATGCCGGTGCTGGCCATCACGGCGGTGGGCAAGAAGATGAGCCGTGACCTGCGCTACCTGTCGCTGTGCTGCCGCATCGCCGCCGAGTACGGCGCCCACCTGGTGAAGACGTACTACTGCGAGGGCTTCGACAAGCTCGTGGCCGGCTGTCCGGTGCCCATCGTCATCGCCGGTGGCAAGAAGCTCCCCGAGAAGGAGGCTCTCACCCTGGCGCATCGCGCCGTCTCCTCCGGCGCCGCCGGCGTGGACATGGGGCGCAACATCTTCCAGTCCGAGTTTCCGGTGGCCATGATCCAGGCCACGCGCGCCGTGGTGCACGACAACCGGACGCCGGACCAGGCGTTCGAGATGTTCCAGGATCTGTCCCGCGACGCCACCCCGCAGGGGCTGGAAGCGGGCCAGACACCCGACTTCTGATCCGGCAACATCGCCGATGCTCGTAGCGGTCTACCACAGCAATACGGACATCCGGATGGAGGAGAGGCCTCGGCCCACCATCGATGCGGGAGAGGTGCTGGTGCGCGTGGAGGCCAGCGGCATCTGCGGCTCCGACGTCATGGAATGGTACCGCGTGCCTCGAGCTCCCCAGGTGCTGGGGCACGAGATCGCCGGCATCGTCGAGGAGGCCGGCGCGGGAGTGCAGGGCTTCCAGCCCGGCGATCGTGTCTTCGCCACTCATCATGTGCCCTGCGGCGAGTGCCGCCGCTGCCGGGGCGGCCATCCCTCCACCTGCGAGACGCTGCGCAGCACCCGTTTCGAGCCGGGCGGATTCTCCCAGTTCGTGCGTGTCCCCGCGCTACAGGTGGCGCGCGGTATGCTGCAGCTTCCCGACGACGTCAGCTTCGAGCAGGGCTCGTTCATCGAACCGCTGGCCTGTGCCGTGCAGGGTCAGCGCTTCGCCGATGTCGGTCCCGGGCAGTCGGTGCTGGTGCTGGGGAGCGGCCTGTCCGGACTGCTGCATCTCCAGCTGGCCCGGGCCCACGGTGCCGGCGCGGTCTTCACCACGGACATCCACGACTACAGACTGCAGGCGGCGATGCGTCTCGGTGCCGACGCGGCGTTCCAGGCCTCGGAGGACGTTCCCCGACGGTTGCGGGCCGCCAACGGCGGCATGCTGGCGGACCGCGTGGTGGTGTGCAGCGCAGCCCCCGCGGCACTGGAGCAGGCCTTCCACACGGTGGAGCCGGGCGGCCGGATCCTCTGCTTCGCGCCGCCCGACCCGGCACGGCGTAGCCCGGTGCCGCTGTTCGACCTGTGGCGCAACGAGGTGGCCCTGGTGTTCAGCTACGCCGCCAGCGGAGAGGACCTCTCCCGGGCCCTGGAGCTCATCCGTTCCGGAAAGGTGGCAGTGGAGCAGATGATCTCACATCGGCTGCCTCTCGCCGAAGCGCCACGCGGGTTTGCCCTCACCGCCGCGGCGGCCGACTCGCTCAAGGTCATCCTGCTGCCGTTCGGGGTCAGATCTTGACTTCACACCCTAGCTCCGCCGGTTCATTGAGCAGCGTTCACCGGGGTCGGAGCTAAACCTTACACCTCGGACGTCGATTGCTGCTCAAAGGACCGGCAGAGCGAGGTATAAGGTTAATCTCCGACCCCGGTGAACGGGCGGTAGGGCCGGGTGGGTTTCTGGAAGAACCTGCGCGCCATCGTCTCGAACTCCTCCTCGCCCCTGCTGGTGCCCATCTCCAGCATGGCGCCCATGTGTTGCACCGCGTCCAGCGTCCAGCTCCCGTCGGGAAGGTCGAAGTTGATGTGGTGGTAGCGATCCTCCAGGAAATAATCCAGCGGCGACTGGATGCCCTGGGTCTGCGAGATGATCATCACCTCGGCGGCGTGCTGGCTCCAGTAGAGAGCGCCGGCATCTCCGCCCGGCGGGCACAGCGAGTACGAGACACGTCCGGTGCCGATGGAGCATACCTGGATCTGGGAGACGTCGAACCGGGGGTCGCAGCCCTCCCGGTTGCAAAGCTTGCCGATCTTCATGGCCTCGGCCAGGGCCAGGATGGACGGCGTGTTGGCCCACAGTCCGCCGTCGCAGTACGAGCGGCCGTCGGGCATCTCCTTGTGCGGGAAGTAGGTGGGCGCGGCGGTGGTGGCAAGCAGGACGTCGCTGATCTTGAGGTCCCGGTCGTGGGTCCAGTCAGGAAGATGGGGCGTGCGGAAAACGCGCGTCTCGCCGTCGGTCAGGTTGACGGTGGGAATCACCACCCGCGCGCGATCCAGCGTGCCCAGCGTGGTGCTGCCGAAAAGGTCGATGAAGGCATCCTCCAGGTGAAACGGGCAGAAGCGGGAGCGCAAGAGATCCTCGAACTTGCGTCCGGTGCGCTTGTGGAACACCCTGCTCACCAGCGGAAAAAACGGACGCACCCAGCCGCGCGATCGATAGGGGTCGCGCGCGTGGAATATGTTCGGGCCCTGCTCCACGTAAAACTGGACGATGGTCTGCGCTGGCTTGCCGCCGGCCAGCGCGGCGGCGATGATGGCCCCGGTGGAAGTTCCGGCAATGAGGTCGAAGTAGTCGGTGACCGGCCGCTGCAGCTTGCGCTCGAACACCGCCAGCACCGCGGCTGCGAACGACCCGCGAATACCGCCGCCGTCCAGCGAGAGGATGCGGAAGGTTGGGCTGGATTCACTCATGACGCCGGCCTGCCTCTCAGGCACAGCCCAGCAGCCTGTCGCACGCGGCCAGGCTCAGCTCCAGATGCTCGGCCACACGGCCTGGTTGTTCGCCGGCCGGGGCCGAGACGATGTCTCGCGCAGGGAGCACCGCGCCCACCCAGTTCTCCGTGTGCCACTTTCCAGGTCCATCCAACGGCGGAAGGTCCTCCGGGTGCGGCGGCGGCCACGGGTTCACGTAGAAATACGGTTCGTCGTAGGAGCCGTCCCCGGGAGAAAGCCCCACCCCGATAGATCGCGCCTTCTCCGGCTCGTTTTCATCCGTGTCGAGGGTGATCAAGGTGGCCATGTCAAAGTGATGCGGCCAGCACCGGACGGGTGAGGCGCCGGTCCGCCGCCGCTGCACAGCCTCCAGGAAGTTCGCCGCATTGCCGAACCACCGCGCCAGATCGTCCAGGGCGCCAGAAACCCGGAATCTCTCCCCGCATCCAGTGGGATGAGGCGGCATCTCGTACTCGGCCAGAGACAACGCTTCTGTCGTAGGCTCTCCCAGTCGCTCGAGCGCCGCGCCAAACCACTGCAGCGTGGTCTGGACAGTCTCGCCGTCCAGGCGGCGCTGCTCGACAACGCCGTCCTGCTCGTCGAGAACGATGGCGGTGAGATCGGCCAGCCGTAGTGCGGCGCGGTGCTTCCCCGCGGTGGCCCCTCCCGCCAGTGCCCGGTGGCGGGGCAGCCAGCGCACACTCGTATGGCTGTCGTCGCTACGGGCCGGGACAGCGGCAGCGCCCACCGCCGCCACCGACTGCAGGGCCCAGTGAGCCTGCAGCCTGGCGTCCAACAGTGCGGCTGGGTCTCCCAGAGGATCCCAGGTATCGATCGCTTGCTTGTACATCTAGCCGACCCTCTGGCAGGAGAAGAACCTTGAAGACGCAGGCCTTGATAGCAGGTTGCCCCGGGACCCGTCAAGTCGGCACCCTCCACCGAGCCTGCAACGCCGACGCGGTGAGCCATGGGCATGGCCGGAATAGAGGGGTTATGGTAGCCTCGGCGTCCGCCTGTCGGCGCAAGCGGCACGCAACGGAGACGCTGCTCCATGTCGAAGAAGTCCCTCTCTCCCCTCAAGGCGTACGAGAGCCTCGACTTCCTCCACAGCAGGGACGCCCGGGTGCTGCGCATTCTTGCGGAGTATCTCGAGCCGCTGCATCGCTTTCGACGCCACAAGGTCAAGGACACCATCGTCTTCTTCGGCTCGGCGCGCACGCCGGAACCCGATGATGCCCGCCAGGCACTGCGCGAGGCGCGTGCGGCGCTGAAGGGAGCCCGGCGACCCTCCGCGGCGCTACGGAAGTCGGTGACCAGCGCCGAGCGTCAGCTCAAGATGAGCCGCTACTACCGTGACGCGCGGGAACTGGCGCGCCGCGTCACCGCCTGGTCCAAGTCGCTGAAAGGCACCAGCCATCGTTTCCTGGTGTGCTCGGGCGGCGGCCCCGGCATCATGGAGGCGGCCAATCGCGGCGCCGCCGAGGCCAAGGGCCAGACCGTGGGCCTGGGGATCAGCCTCCCCATGGAACCCGCCCATAACCCCTACATCTCCCGGGAGCTGGCGTTCGAGTTCCACTACTTCTTCATGCGCAAGTTCTGGTTCTTCTATCCGGCCAAGGCCATGGTGGTGTTCCCCGGCGGCTTCGGCACGCTGGACGAGTGCATGGAGATCCTCACCCTCATCCAGACGCGCAAGTCGAGCAAGAAGATCCCGTTCCTGCTCTACGGCAAGTCGTACTGGAGCGAGGTGCTGAACTTCGACGCCATGGTGCGCTGGGGGACCATCAGCCCGCAGGACCTGGAGTTGTTTCGCTTCGTGGACACGCCTGAGGAAGCATTCCGCTATCTGCGGCAGCAACTCACCGAGTCGCACCTGAAGCCCGGCGCAAGCCGGCGCGGGACCGGCTGAGGACGGGCCGGAGGCTGCATGCCGCTTCCCTCCGATGGCGGCCGTCGCGCCGATCTCGCCTGGCTGCTGCCCGTGGCGGCCGCGGTCCGCATCATCTATCTGATCCAGCTATCCGCCACGCCCCTGGCCCGCCATCTTCTGGTGGACGAGGAGGGCTACCATCTGTGGGCGCGCTCGGTGGCGTCTGGAGAACTGCTGCGGCCCGAACCGTTCTATCAGGCACCGCTCTACCCCTATCTGCTGGGGGGCTGGTACGCGCTGTTCGGCGAGGGACACAACCTGGTGCGCGTGCTGCACGCGTGCCTGGGTCTGATCTCGGTGGCACTGATCTACCTCATCGGCCGGAAGGTCTTCGGCCGCGCCGCCGGGCGCCTGGCCGGGCTCGGAGGCGCCCTCTACCTGCCGTTCCTGTTCTACGAAGGGCAGGTCCTCAAGGCCAGCCTGGCGTTGCTGGCC